>LVBO01000624.1 GCA_001604435.1 Synergistales bacterium Syner_01 | reverse complement strand
CTCGCCAACTGGAGGCGCATCGTCCCGACGATGGTGACGCTCTCCGCGCTCTTCTTCGGCTTCGCCAGCATCCTCTCCACCATCGAGGCGATGCGCCTCGGCGCTCCCGCGCTGCTCGCCAGGTCGGCGCAGTACATCATGCTCGCGCTCATTCTCGACGGGCTCGACGGCAACGTCGCCCGCTGGCTGAAGGGGACGACGGAGTTCGGCGCGGAGCTGGACACCTTCGTCGACTTCCTCGCCTTCGGCGTTGCCCCGGCGGCATTGCTCTACGTCATGCTCATTCACGGACCGAGCCCCTTCTGGCGCACCATCCTCCCCTCCGCCATCGTCTTCTCCGGCGCGCTTCGCCTTTCGCGCTTCCGGCTGAAGGATCCTCTGCGCGGACAGGGCGGATTCATCGGCCTTCCCATCACCGTGAACTCCTCTTGGATCGCGCTCGCGGCCTTCGCCGCGCAGATCATGTACCCCGAGGGACACATCCTCGTCAGCGGTCCGGTCTCCATCGTCTTCCAGTTTCTCATCCTGGTGATGATCTCCCTGCAGCTCTCCAACCTGCGCTACCCCAAGCCTTCCAACAAGGTGCGCTTCTTCGCGCCGGCGGTTCTCGTCGTCCTCCTGCTGTGGATACTGAGCGAGACGTACGCCGCATGGATCGCGACGGCGCTGGTCTTCGGCTGCCTCGCTTACGTGCTCACGGGTCCGATGATCCACAAGCGTTCGGCGCTGCGGCAGCAGCATATAGAAGGAAAATAAGATCATGCGGGCCATCGGCGTCGATCTGGGAGGACACAAGATAGCCGCAGCCCTCGTCGAGGACGGACGGATCGTCGAACGCCTCTCCGAGCCGACGGCCGGGCGCGAGCCGGACGGTATTCTGAGCCAGATCGCAGCCATGGTACAGCGTCTTGGCGCGTGTGCCGAATGTGCCGTGGGAGTCGGGATACCCGGCGTTCTCGACGCGGCGCGCGAAGTATCGTTGCTCCTGCCGAATTTCACCGGATGGAACGGGCTGCCGGTCAGGAAGATGCTCTCGGCGAAGATCGGGCTGCCGGTGGAACTCGAAAACGACGCCAACTGCTACGCCCTCGGCGAAGGCTGGGGCGGCGCGGCGCGCGGAATGACCGACTTCCTTCTCTTCACGCTCGGCACAGGCATCGGCGGCGGCATCGTTCTCGACGGCAGGATTCTCAAGGGCTTCCACGGCATGGCGGGCGAGCTGGGACATCTCGTCGTCGGCTCGGGAGAGCCGTGCGGCTGCTCCTCCCACGGACACCTCGAAGCGATCGGCGGCGCGGACGCACTGGAGCGCACCGCGAAGTCGATGGGTTTGCAGCCCGACCTGAAGTACCTGTGGACCCGCAGGACCGACCCGGCCGTAGCCCCTCTTTGGGACAGAGGGCTGGACCACTTGGCGAAGGGAATCGCCTCGGCGATCCACCTCTTCGACCCACAGGCCGTCATCCTCGGCGGTGGCATGAGCCGCGGCGAGGGCTTCATCGACGTCCTGAAACCGAGGGTGCTCGACTACCTGGCCCTCCCCTTCCGCAAGACGCTCGATCTGCGACCGAGTCAACTCGGCAACGACGCACCCACTATCGGCGCTGCGGCGCTTACCCGGAAGTAAGCGCTCCGCAGGCATGCGCACAGACACGAACACACACACGCCTCCGGCGGCATCGCTGCCTCCGGAGGTTTTTTTACGCGACGAGGCCAGTCCCTCTCTTCTTTCGCTCCTTCCGATGGAACGAAACTCGCTCTCGGTCGCCACCGGACGTTCCGCGCTCGCGAAGGCGCTCGACGCCGCCTCGGGAAAGGCGCTCACAGGGAGGGCATGGCTCCCCTCGCTC
>LVBO01000623.1 GCA_001604435.1 Synergistales bacterium Syner_01 | reverse complement strand
GCATCCAGAGCACACCGTTCATCTCGACGGAGAGCGATTTCGGCTCCTTGATCTCCTCCAACCTCTGGAACGCCGGGACGTTCATGCCGAAGCCGGGAATCTTCTCCAGGATCAGGTAGACGTTCTTTCCCTCGGACGCGAAGTAGGAGGAGGTTCCCTCCCCGTAGTTTTGAAACACTCCGTCGCTGTAGACCAGAGAAACGGGAGGAGGCGCTTCCTCTCCCTGCGGAGGCGCGGGAAGCAGATGGTGGATATTCAACGTCCGCTTCTCCGGATCGAAGAGAAAACGAGCCGCCCGTTGACCGTCGGTGTACGCTCCCTCGAAGGCGAAGAGCTCCGCGGGGATCGGCTGCGGTTCTCCGGGTTTTTTCAGAGGCGGCTTCTCCGGGAAGGGAAGTCCCTTCTCCTTCATGAGCGCGTCGAGTATCGCACGGGTAACGCCGGGCGCGTCCGCCCTGCCCGCGATGCTCGCGGCGACGACGAGGCGCTCCGCCGGGACGACCTGGACATTGGTGGAGTAGAACATCGTCCCGCCGCTCTTTCCGAGCACCTGAACCCCCACCTCGCGGTAGTCCGGAATCCACGCGTAGTCCCACCCGAAAGCGTCCATCATCGCCCTTTCGTGAAGATGCTTCGTGAAAAGCGTAGGTTGGCTCTTCAGGGCCTCCGCAAGCGATGCCTCGCTCAAAAGATGCTTTCCTCCCTGCGTGAAGCTGTCCGCGAAACGGCACAGATCCTCGGCCGTGGAGGAGAGCCCTCCCGCCGCATGCACCCGGACGACCTCGAGAGGGTATTTTTTGCCGGTCGGGACGTCGTAGTAGACGGCGACGTCGCCGCCGGTCTCGCCGACGCTCGCGGCGCTGTCCTTCATCCCGAGCGGCTCGAAGATGCGCTCCGCGACGAAGTCGATGAACTTCTTCCCCGAGAGCTTCTCCACGATCATCTCCGCGAGCGTGAAGCCGTCGTTGCAGTAGATGCCCATCGCGCCCGGCGCGTGCTTCAGGTCCGACTCGCGCAGGACGTCGAGCAGCAGGGCGTGGGGATCGATCGCGGGCTCGTACTCGAAGACGAAGGTGGAGCCGGGAAGCCCCGAGGAGTGGTTGAAGAGCATCCGCACCGTGATCTCCCTGTACCGGCCGTCCCGCATGACGAACTCGGGCAGGTGCTTCGCCGCGGGATCGTCGAGGGCGAGCTTCCCCTCGTCGGCCAGCAGCAGGATCGCCGCCGCGCCGAACATCTTGCTGGTGGAGCCGATGTTGAAGCGAGTCTCCCTGTCCGCGGGGCGGTTCGTCGCGCGTTCCGCCGCGCCGAACTGTTCGGAGTAGACGATCTTCCCTCCATCCATGACGGCCACGGTCGCCGAACTCCCTCCGCCGCTCGTGAGCGTCTTCCAGACGATCTCCCGGGCGGCGGCGGCGGTCGCCGCGTATCCGGCGGGTTCGGCCGCCGAGCCGACAGTCGCGAACAACGAGGAGAACAGGATGAACACTGCAACAAAAGCGCCAAGCTTTTTCACGATTCTTTCACCCTTCCCTTTACTCTTCTTCTTCGGCGTTTCCGTCGAAAGTCCCTGAACGGCCGTTTTGATCTTCGTCGGATCCGGAAGCCGTTCCCCTGCGCTTTCTGCGCGCCGCTTTTTCAGCGTACATCTTCCTGTCCGCAATGTCCAGAAGGGAACGGACATCTTCGCCGTCCTCGGGGAAAAGCGCGACGCCGAAGCTCGCTTCCATCGGAATGGAGCGCCCCTCCGGCGTAAAAGGCTCCTCGAAAAGCGCTTCCAGGCGCCGGAGCAGCGGATCGAGTTCACCGTCGGCGCGCAGTCCTTCGAAGAGGAGCACGAAT
>LVBO01000622.1 GCA_001604435.1 Synergistales bacterium Syner_01 | reverse complement strand
CGTCTGCGCAACACCATTCCATGATCCCCCTTCGAGAGCACCGCGCAGCTGAAGTCGTTGTCCGAGAGGACGAGGTCGAACTTGAAACATGTCTCGTACTGATCGTCGAGCGCCAAGATTTTCTCCTCGTCGGTTCTGTAGAGGGATAAGCCTCTCTCCTTCATGTTGTTCACGATGAAATCAGTGATGATACTGGAAATATGCTCCATTGCACACATCCTCCCTTCCCCCTCGCACCGGGGCATTTTATACTATTGTACGCTCTGAGCGCGAAAAGGTCATGGGGGAAAGCTGCGCACTCCACCCAATCATGATGCTGAGGGAAATTTTTCAAGCATCCGCCCGGATGCTTGATTGGTCGGGAAACCCGAAAATATACCCCTATGCAGTATGTTGTGCTATAATAGCGGTCAATTCAACGATGGAGGGATCGCAATGAAACGGCAGAATCTGCGGAAAGCGTTATTGGTCATTTTCGTGCTCTCGCTCCCGGTGACGATGTTCTACTTCTCCCCGCTTCTGACGCTGCAGGGAGCTTGGAAGGGCATCGTGACGTCGAGCCTGATCTT
>LVBO01000124.1 GCA_001604435.1 Synergistales bacterium Syner_01 | reverse complement strand
GGCATGCAGACGTCCTTGATGAAATCGGGAATCTCGTCGGGAAGTCCGCAGAGAAGCTCCGGCTCGGTGGTCGCATTGGCCCACTCGGCAGGGACATCGATTTTATGAAGAGCATTGACTCCGGCATCGACCGCCTTGTAGTTCATCTCAAGGATAGCCTCGCCCTTCTTGCCGTATGTATGGTCGATGGCGTCCTTCATATATTTGATGGCGTCGTCGAGGGGAATGACGTTGGTCAGCTTGAAGAAGGCCGACTGCATGATCATGTTGATTCTGTTGCCAAGACCGATCTCCTCGGCGAGATCCGTTCCGTTGAGCACGTAGAACTGGATATCGTTGTTCGCGAGAAAGCGCTTCATCCTGGAGGGAAGATGCTTCTCAAGAGTTTCGAGAGAAGTCCACTGGGTATTGAGCAGGAAGGCGCCGCCCTTCTTCAGTCCGGCGAGAACATCGTACAGATGCACGTACTCCTGCTTGTGGCAAGCGATGAAGTCCGCAGTGTCGATAAGATAGGTGGACTTGATCGGTTTTTTACCGAAGCGAAGGTGCGATACGGTGATACCGCCCGACTTTTTCGAGTCGTACGCGAAGTAGCCCTGCGCATAGAGGTCCGTCTCGTCGCCGATGATCTTGATGGAGTTCTTGTTCGCGCCGACAGTGCCGTCGGAACCGAGTCCCCAGAATTTGCAGCGGATCGTCCCTTCGGGAGCGGCGGTGATGTGCTCGTTCACGGGAAGCGACGTTCCGGTGACGTCGTCGACGATGCTGATGGTGAAACGATCTCTGGGCTGATACAGTTTCAGATTATCGAAGACCGCCTTGATATGCGTCGGAATGGTGTCCTTGGAACCGAGACCGTAGCGGCCGCCAACTACAAGAGGCTTCACCTGCTTGTCCTTGAAGAGCGCGCAAATGTCCTCGTAGAGAGGTTCTCCAAGAGACCCGGGTTCTTTACATCTGTCAAGTACGGCAATGTGTTTCACGGATGCGGGGAGCACATCGAAGAAGTACTTCTCGGAGAAGGGGCGATAGAGATGCACTTCCACCACACCGGTCTTCTCGCCGCGAGCGTTGAGATAGTCGACTGTCTCCTCAATGGCCTGGCAGACCGAACCCATAGCAACAATGACGTTTTCCGCATCGGGAGCACCGTAGTAGTTGAACGGGTGGTACTCTCTTCCCGTAAGCTTTTTGATCTTCTGCATATAGGATTCAACGATGTCGGGGATAACGGTATAGAATCTATTCGCAGCTTCTTTTGCTTGGAAGAAGATGTCGGGGTTCTGGGCTGTCCCCTTCTGAAAGGGATGCTCCGGGTTCAAAGCCCGCGCCTTGAATTTGGCAAGCGCGTCGTAGTCGACCAGCCTGGCGAGGTCGTCGTACTCAAGCACGTCGATTTTCTGAATTTCATGGGATGTTCTGAACCCGTCGAAGAAGTTGAGGAAGGGGATGCTCGCCTTGATGGCGGAAAGATGCGAAACTGCCGTCAGATCCATTACTTCCTGCACGCTTCCGGCAGCAAGAAGGGCAAAGCCGGTTCCGCGACAGGCCATGACGTCGCTGTGATCGCCGAAAATAGAAAGGGCATGACCGGCGATAGCGCGTGCGCTAACGTCGAAGACGCCGGGAAGCATCTCGCCTGCGATCTTGTACATGTTCGGCATCATAAGCAGCAGTCCTTGAGAAGCCGTGAACGTGGTCGAAAGCGACCCGGCCGAAAGAGAACCGTGAACAGCGCCGGCTGCTCCCGCTTCGGACTGCAACTCGGTGACCCGGACAGTCTTGCCGAAAATATTCTTTCTGCCGTGGGCAGCCCATTCATCGACAACTTCGGGCATATTCGAGGACGGCGTAATCGGGTAAATTGCAGCAACCTCGGTGAACGCATACGAAACATGCGCTGCAGCAGTGTTGCCGTCCATCGTTTTCCAATTTCTCTTCATTGATGTACCCCCTCTTGAATTACAGGATGAGCAACGTCGCCGCAACCCGCTCCTGTTTTATTATTCTCCATTCACAGACGCTATCGGATCCGGAACGATCCTCTCATCAAGGTCTCCTGAAATGTACGCACAAAATCTCCGGAGGTCAGATACAAATTCGACTTCCGGTTGACACTCTTCTATTTTACAACAAGATCGGGATTTTGCATTCTGTATAATCCGCACTTCAGAAAAAAAACGACGACCAAAAAGTATTTTTTTCACGTATTGATATTACCATAAACCTTCTGTGGGTCAATTCGTGCATTTTCTCTAAACGCCTCTCTTTTGCCGATTTTGCCCCGAAGGCTGCTATAATCGTATGCATTCCGGTACGAGTTCGCACAAGGAGAGGTTGGAATTGTGATCGATATACGAGAAATAATAATCATGCCTCAAAAGGAACAGCTTCCTCTCGATACACGCAGAGAGAGCAAAGGAACGCGTGCCTTTCTCGAAATAGGCTTCGGGAACGGAGAATTTCTCGTTCATCTTGCACGGCAATGCCCGGATGACGTTTTTTGGGGCGTGGAGATGTCTCGGTCATGCGTTCTGCGCGCTCTGAAGAGAATTCGCGCTGAAGAGCTCCGAAACATCTTCCTCCTTTGCGGCGATGCGCGTTTTATTTTGAAAGAATGTCTGCCGAAAGAATCACTTGACGGCATATATATGAACTTTCCCTGTCCTTGGCCGAAGAAAAAACACTCGAAGAGAAGAGTTTCCAGCGGGGAATTTCCCTCGGAGATCGCGGACGTTCTCAAGCCCGGCGCATTCTTCGAACTTGTAACCGACGAGGAATGGTACGGCCTCGAAGTTAGGAATGTGCTGGCTGCTCATCCTTTGCTTGAGCTGACGGAATGGCTGATAAATCCGCCCAGGTCGGTAACAACAAAATATGAACGCAAATGGATGGAGATGGGAAAGCGTATTTATCTTTCCAGACTACTTAGAAAAAGAGCGGGATCAGCTGTCGGACAGCGCTCTTTAGGGAGGGCGGAAGAAGTGCATATTCGAGTTCCGAAGAAGGGATCATTAAAAGATTTCGTAAACACGATCCATAACAAGGGCGGAGAAAAAGGCGACGCTCTCTGGGTGTATAAAAGATTTTACGAATCAGCAGAGGGAAACGCCTATATTATAGAAACAGTAGCAGGCGACGGTTCCTTCGAGCAGAAGTTTTTCCTCCAGATTGTAGAACGCGACGAGGACGCCCTTATAAAAATAGCGCCCTACTCCAGCCCGTTTCTCACAGAATCCGTGCGCGGAGCTCTCGAAGGCATGGCTCTTTTGATTGAAACACGGTTTCGATCGGCCGAACCCTTCGGAGACGCGCCTTTTGAACGCCCGGCAGGGAAGGCGCTTTCACAGTGACCAGAGAGAAAAGGGGAGCCTCGCAGAAGGAAGTCCGCCCGACTTCCGGAAAAGTCATGGGAGCACTCTTTAGCATACTCGGCCCCTTGAACGGCCGTGCGTTCCTTGATCTTTTCTCCGGAACCGGCAGGGTTGCGTATCGCGCAGCCCATCAGGGGGCTTGTTTTGTTGCAGCGGTCGAGATACTGCCGCTTCGTGCCCGGGATATCCGTTCCCTTTTCCCTGCCGCCCCCTCTTTTCTTCTCCTCGCAATGGATATACGAAGAGCTCTTTCTTTTCTGGAACGGAAAGGACATCGCTTCGAAATAGTCTTTGCCGATCCGCCATACGGTGCGGGGTGGCCCGCCATCCTCGGCGAGTTGCTCTTCCCCCGGTCCGGAGGTATTCTCGTTCCGAGCGGAGTTGTCGTAATCGAGCACTCTATCCGTGAACCTCTTCCTCCCGGCGAAAACTACAGGATCATCGATCGCCGCGAGTATGGGGAGACGGTCCTTTCATTTCTTGCACCTTCCGTTGTACTCGCAGATACTCCCGGAGAGAGAGGAGAAGAAACATGAAGAGATGTATAAGCGCAGTCTATCCGGGGTCGTTCGATCCTATCACCAACGGCCACATTTACATTGCCGAGAGAGCCGCGGCACTCTTCGATGAAGTCGTTGTCAGCGTCCTTTTGAATCCTCAGAAAAAGGCGGCGTTTACCGTTGACGAAAGGAAAGCCATGGCCAGAGAGGCATTGAGCCATCTGACCAACGTCAAAGTCGGCTCCTTTTCCGGCCTTCTGGTCGATTTCCTGCGCCAGGAACGGAGCCGTATCATCATCAGGGGTCTCCGGGCGCTCTCTGATTTCGAGTACGAGTTTCAGCTGGCGCTGATGAACAGACAGTTAGCCCCTGATATCGAAACGTTGTTCATCGTCACCGACGCGAGGTACTCCTATCTTTCAAGCCATGCGGTGAAGGAGATCTATCAGTTCGGAGGAGCGGTGCACGAAATGGTTCCTCCGGGAGTATTTCGGCGTCTCAGAGAGCGTTTCCCTCTTCCGCATACTCTTGCTCCCTGATGAGATACCTTTTTTTTTCGGTTCCGGAGATGAAGGCAGGAGTGAGACTCTCCCAGACTTCCGCGGCCACACGTTCAAGGGAAGCCAGATTTCCTTCGGCTCCCTGCGCGTGAAGAGGGAGCTTCCCGCGAACGGGAAGCGACGCCTTTCTCCTCATTACCCGAAGCATCTCGACGCCTTTTTTATCTGCTGCAAGCGGATGGATATAAGCGGGGCCGTTTGCTTGAAAAGCCCGGTTCTCCGTGTGCCCAATGCCTAGCAGAAGGTGAATAAGCTGCCGTTGAATCCGAGATCGAGGGTACCGGTGAGTAATGCATTTTCCAAGAAATTCATCCCAGGAACCGCAATCCGCGGCATAGCGAAGCAGTCGGTTTTCCATCCCTTCCGTCATCTCCGAGGAGCGCTGCAAGCTGTTTCTCGTCGCGCGCAACAGAACCGTTCGTACCATTCTCCAGAGCAAATCGGTCGAGAGAACAAAATATCCTTTTTCCATAGACCGCCGCACGATCTCGAAGCTCGGGACAGGAAGCGCATGCGTCACAGCTTCGAGTCCTCCTTCAACAAGTCCGCGACGTATTGCGGACGCACTGGCGAAAGAAGATGCGTCTTTAAGAGAAGTGTCGTGGTAACCTGCGCCTGCACGCTGAATAGGCTTACATCGAATGGTCAGCCCTTTTCTGGCAATATGCTCCATATACGCCAGTGCAAGCGAATTGTTGGGAGAAGAGACGAAAACGCCGTATTCGACTTTGATCGACGCAAGAGCTTCCGCCCGTGCTTTTACATAGGAAAATCCCGAATTCAGATGTTTTTTCAGAGAATCCTTGAAAGTAATCGGTTCGTGGACTAAAATATCAAGAAGTGGCGTAACATCGAAATCAGGTTCTTCCATCCCGAAAGAAATGGTTTGAACCATGCCGGTGGCCGCAAGAACATCGACCGCTCCCGATGCAAAAACGCCTGCGTTGTGACTGGAAAAAAAGACGGGGAGTTCGAGAACAAGGTTCGCTCCGGCACGAACCGCGCTTTCCGCACGATCCCATTTACTTAAAAGCGCGGGCTCTCCTCTTTGTGTAAAATAGGATGAGAGCACAACGATAACGCCGTCGGGATCGATTTCTTCCCGGGTCCGGCGTATGTGATGAAGATGGCCGTTATGCAATGGGTTATACTCGGCTACAATACCAACACAATTTCCATATATGGCGACCGGCCTCCTTTCGTCTCATTACAATACAACCTGCGAAAGGGCCCGGTCAAGATGAGAGGAAGGGGTAGTATTCATGAAGATTCTTGTTGTAAATTGCGGTAGTTCATCTCTTAAGTATCAGCTTTTCGATATGACCGACGAATCGGTGCTCGCAAAGGGGCTTGTTGAGAGAATAGGAATCGAAGGAGCCCGAATCAAGCACACGAAAACCGGAATGGACGCCGTAATCAAGAACAGAGAAATCTCCAATCACAAGGTCGCCTTCAAAGTCGTCGTCGAGGCGCTCCTTGACGCGGAACACGGCGTTTTGAAGAGCCTCGATGAACTTGCCGCCGTCGGACACAGGGTTGTTCACGCCGGAGAACGGTACGCAGGCTCCGTCCTTATCACCCATGACGTCATCGATGCTCTTGAAGAATGCGTCCCTCTCGCTCCCCTTCATAACCCAGCCAACCTCATGGGCATTTACGCGGTAACGGAAGCCCTTCCCAATATTCCCCAAGTAGGCGTATTCGACACGGCGTTCCACCAGACAATGCCTGGATACGCGTATATGTACGGCGTTCCCTACCATTACTATGAGAAGTACAAGGTCCGACGCTACGGTTTTCACGGCACCAGTCACTACTATGTTTCTTACAGAGCCGCGGAAATTTTGGGCAGACCTGTCGAGTCGCTCAATATCGTCACCTGCCATATGGGGAACGGCAGCTCTCTCGCCGCAGTGAAAGGCGGAAAATCCGTCGATACGAGCATGGGATTCAGCCCCCTTCCCGGCGTCATTATGGGAACTCGCTCCGGCGACGTCGATCCGTTGCTCATATCCTACCTTGCTGAACAGGAAGGCATCGACAACAAGGCGATGAGTCATGTTCTGAACAAGGAAAGCGGACTTCTGGGGATCTCGGGCGTAAGCAGCGATCTCCGTGATATCGAAGAAGCGGCCGACTCCGGAAATCAGCGTGCGAAACTCGCGGAGGAGATGCTCTACTACGGCGTCAAAAAATACATTGCGTCGTATGCTGCCGCCATGGGAGGCATCGACGTGCTTGTCTTCACAGCCGGCATCGGAGAAAACAGCGCACGCGCACGCGAGAGCATCTGCTCGGGACTTGACTTCATGGGAGTCAAATTGGACAAAGAAAAAAATAACGTCCGCGGGAAAGAGCGTATTGTCAGCGCCGACGATAGCCGCGTACAGGTGATCGTAATACCGACCGACGAAGAGCTTGTTATCGCGCGGGATACAAAGAAAATCGCGATAAAAAATTGAACGGCTGAGCACCAGGAGGCGAAGAACGTGCCCATAACGGAAAAACCGGACTCATGGCGATTTGAAATAGATACCCCGGAGCTTGGCAATGAGGATGCGGTCACCACAGCGCTTTGGGAACAGACGGTTCCGCCGCGGACCTCGCTCGATTCCGTTGGCGACTCGGCCGGAGCGGAAATCCTCTATGACGGGTTGCTTTTCCGTTTTGCTTCACCGCTGAGAATTGAAGCGGAAGCGCGTTGGGCGGATGACAGTTTGTACGTGACGATTGCCTTAAGGGCTTTTTTCTCGACGCAATGTTCTCGATGTCTTGAGCCCACAGATATTGAAATTCTGGATGATTTCATGTATCTTTATTCTTTGCGGAAGAAAGCTACCGCAAACCGTAACGCTACGGAGGAAACGGATGATGAGTATCATGTCGTACCAGTCGCTTCCTGGAAGAATCGCCTTGATATTTCAGAACAAGTCTGGGAAAGCTTGATTCTCGCTCTTCCGATGCGGGTGCTCTGCTCCAAGGATTGCCGCGGCATATGTCCGACGTGCGGAAAGTCTCTGAACTCGGGAGAATGTACGTGTGCTTCCGAAACAAAGGACCCTCGGTTTGAAAAGCTTCTTGCAATACAATTCGATCAGGATACAGAGTGAAAAGGAGGGAAATGCAGAATGGCGACGCCGAAAAGCAGGGTATCCCACGCCCGTACACATAAAAGAAAGTCGGAGTGGATCCGGTCTTTGTCCGGCCCGGAGTTGACCACATGTCCGCACTGCGGAGAAGTGGTCATGAACTACACAGCTTGCGGAGAATGCGGATTTTATAGAGGCAGAAAAATCCTCGCAACCGCTACCGAAGCGAAAGAGTAGCTTCCAGACTGTACTCGGAACGGCTTAGATGCAAAAAAGAGAGGGGGAACCCTCTCTTTTTTTGTTCCTTTTCACGCCTTCGCCTATTGACCGCTCAGTGCAAGCCAATTATACTTACCTTGTCTTGAGAGTAGATGTTATCATCAGGTGGTAAATGAGGGGGCGACTTCGATCAAGTCTCAACGAAAAAAAAACCGACAGGAGAAGTTGCTGAAACTCATCGAACAAAACCCGCTCGCGACGGATGAACAACTCGCAGCCATTCTTTCGGCGAGTATCAGCACTATCCGCCTCGACAGGGCTGTTCTTGCCGTGCCCGAGCTTCGCGAAAGAATGCGTTTTATGGCGCAGAAAGCCACCAGCAGATTACGTTCTTTAAAACAAAGCGAGGTTGTCGGCGACCTTCTTGAGCTGGAGCCCAACAAATGGGCCTTGTCGGTTTTGGAAACCCGTCGGGAAATGGCGTTTCGCGAAACGGATATGGTCTGGGACCACTACATCTATGCTCAGGCTAGCTCTATCGCCATTGCGGTAGTGGAAGCAGATTTCGTAATCGTGGACTCGATGAGAGGCGAGTACAAAGGACACGCTCGCGTTGGAGACGCCCTTATTGCCAGAGCGAAAGTAGGAGTCCACAAGGATGAAAAATACATAGTCAGCGTGCGGACGAAGGTCGGAGACCGAGAGATTTTTGTCGGAAGGTTCATAGCCGCTATCGTCGCAGAAAATAGGCTTTTTTGAGTCTGGAGAGAGGTGAACCTTTTTTGATTCTTGCCCTTGACGCAATGGGAGGCGACCATGGCCCTTCCGAAATATGCAAGGCGGCGCTGCTCGCCTGTGAAGAGTATAGCGATCTGGAGCTTTTGCTCGTTGGATCGGAGTCGGTAATCAAGCCTCTGCTTGAAAAAGCTCCTTCTTCTTCGGCAAAGCGTCTCTCCATCGTACATACTGATGAGCGTATAGATATGGACGAACACCCGACGCTTGCCATACGCAAAAAAAGATACTCCAGCATGCGCCTTTCGATGGAGATGGTCCGTTCCGGCGAAGCTTCCGGATGTGTATCGGCCGGCAACACCGGCGCGATCGTTGCCGGAGGGGTTCTCGTTGTCGGCAGGATTTCGGGGATCGACCGTCCCGCAATGGGAGTCGCGCTTCCTACGTTGAACAAGTACACCTTTCTTCTCGACGTGGGAGCGAACGTACGAAACAAACCGTATCATCTCTATCAGTTCGCTCATATGGGAAATATCTATTCGAAGCGCATACTCGGCGTAGCGGAGCCTCAGGTTGCGTTGCTCTCGAACGGATCCGAGGAGATCAAGGGCGACGAAGTGATCTCCGGGGCCAAAGCGCTGATAAAAGAGAGTTCGCTTAATTTTTCTGGATACGTCGAGGGAGACGATATACCCTACAGCAGGGCGGACGTCGTTGTCTGCGACGGTTTCTCGGGAAACGTTGTTCTGAAATTCGCAGAGGGGCTGATGACTGCGGTGGCCTCTATGCTCAAAGAAGAGATGGGGCAGCGTATCCTCCCAAAAGTTGGAATGGTCTTCATGCTCCCGATGATGAAAGACCTCATTGCACGCTTCCACTATGAGAAACATGGAGGCACCCCGCTTCTGGGCGTCAACGGAGCAGTCATTAAAGCCCATGGACGTTCGAAGGCGCCGGCTATCGTAAGTGCACTGAGAGTAGCCAGAAACTTCGTCAAGCAGAACGGCGTAGAGTTGATAAGGGAAGAGTTGGGGTAAAGGAGGCTTCTCATGTCTTTTTTTCAAGGAGTGCCGGTCGCAATTCGCGGAAGCGGCATGTACGTCCCGAGAAACGTAGTGACGAACGACGATTTATCACGTATAGTCGATACAAGCGACGAATGGATTCGTGAAAGGACCGGCATTCAGAGAAGGCACATCGCCGAACCTGGAGAACTCACGAGTACGATCGCTGAAAAAGCAGGGCGTGCAGCCTTGGAAGCTGCGGGGATTTTACCTTCCGAGCTCGATATGGTCATCGTCGCAACGAACAGCCCGGATACTCTGTTTCCCGGAGTAGCCCCGAAGGTTCAGGGGTTGCTCAAAGCGGAAAATGCGGGGGCGTTCGATGTTCAATCCGGATGCACCAGCGGTGTGTACTCTATCGTTCTTGCCGTCAACGGCATCGCTTCAGGCCTTTGGAAAAATGTCCTCGTCATAGGCGCCGAGGTGCTTTCACCGCTCATTGACTGGACCGACCGAAATACCTGCGTTCTTTTCGGGGACGGCGCAGGCGCTATGGTTCTTGCTCCTTCCGACGGAAACGGACGATTCATCTCGGCCAGACTGAAGTCGGACGGCACGAAACACGACCAGATTACGTTCCTCGGAGGGCTTGTTGAAAATCCTGCTTCACACGAAACCATCGATCAGAAAAAGCACTACGTTGCTATGAAAGGGAATGATGTCTTCAAATTCGTCAATCGAGTCATTCCGCCGTTTCTGAAAGCGTTGTGCGAAGACGCAAACATGCTGCCTGAAGCAATTGATTGGTGGTTTTTTCATCAA
>LVBO01000123.1 GCA_001604435.1 Synergistales bacterium Syner_01 | reverse complement strand
CGCGGTCGCCCTCGGCCTGTTTCACTTTTGTTCTTTCGCTATCTCCAACGCCTTTTTTCCTTCTTCACTCAGGCGATACTTCTGCAACCGACTGTTCGGCTTTTCCGGGACGGTCATTTCGATCCAGCCAAGAGCAATCAACCGCCTGATCTGCTTGTGAAGTTCACCCGAGACGCTCTTATGACCTAGTTCCCGCGCTAATTCCGACTTCCCTGCTTCCTGAGATTCGAGCAACAAGACGACTTTAGCCGCCAGCCGCGACTCTAGCCGTGACTTTAGCCGCGACTCTAGCCGTTCTTCCGACTGTGCCGCCGGTTCCTCTTCGTCAATCTTCAACGGTTTCGTCAGCGGAAAAACAAAACGCAGCCGCAGACCAAGTCGGAAAAATCCGCGCCGCGCATGGCATGCTTCTTCAGGAAGAGCATGATGGAATCCACCAGCGACGGCAACGGGCCTTCGAGTTCTATATGGTCGAATATCCGGGCTTTATCGACGCCGATGAAACGGCCGCACTGCGCCCAGCAGTCGGGAAAGTGAGCAGGACGATCTCTACCGTAAAGCAGGATACCCCCTTTGGTCGGCACATTTCTTCCTTGCTCTTTGATCAGCAGTTTCAGAGTGAGGAGCGTCTTTTCGTCGACTTCGCGAATGCCTTCAAAGGAACTCCTAATCGAGCTCATCGCAAGATCGTCCACGGTAAGGTGGGGCATGGGCAATTCATCGAACGAGACGCCCTCGACCGAACGGTGAAGCTCGGCTATCAACTCGCGGTCCGCCTAGCGGTTCGTGGAGCCCAGGCGAACGTATACTCCTGCCTCGGGGCCTTCGGAGAGTATGTAGTGCGGGCGCGAACTGCTCAAGAACACCTCGACCAGAAGCAGCGTCTTCCCGTCGACAGTGGTCAGTTCTATACTGGGGACCAAACGGAGAGATATGGAATCCGCGATCAGGTTGCAGAGACGCTCCTCCTCGTCCAGCGTATTGTCGATTCCTATCGGTCGACGGGTTTTGTCCTCCACCCCGATGACGATCCTGCCCCCGGCTGTGTTAGCGAAGGCCACCAGAGTCTTGAGCAGGTTCCGGGGAGAAGAAATATCCTTCTTGAACTCCAGCGTCTTGCCTTCGTCGGTGTTATCAGTGCAGCTCTATTCATATTCCCAGCTCCTCGAAATGTATCCGTATTCGCTTGTTGAAGTCGCTTTCCGCCGCGTTCATAGTACACACAAGGCAACGCCGCTGCAAGAGCGCGTGCGGTTGTATCGCGTTGCGTGAAGTATCCTTGCGCCTTTTCCTCTCTCGGCCTATAATACGAGCATAGTTGCAGAACAAAATAAAAAACAATCGGGTTCCTCTCCGTCGGGTTCGCAAGGGGAAGAAGCAGGGGAGGCGTCCATGAACTGGAAGCATGTGCGGGAGACGAAAACAAGCAAGTGCATCGACTTCGCGGGGAGACTCTGCTCCGCCGCTGTTCTTTTGCTGGTCCGTCTTTCCGTGATTCCCATTCTTCTGTGGCTCTCCTGGGAGTTCGCCGTCCACGCCGCGCTCCGCTTCGACATCGAAGGCGTTCCGTCCGTCGAGGAGCTGCGCTCCTACCGTCCGATGAGGACGACGGTGCTCTTCGACAGGTACGGGAAGCCGTTCGCGCGTTTTTTCATCGAAGACAGGGTGGAGCTTCCCCTCTCCGGAATGTCCCCGTGGATATCGAAGGCCGTCGTCGCGGCGGAGGATGCGCGCTTCCCCTCGCACCGGGGGGTGAGCCTGGCCGCGATCGCTCGGGCCGCCATCGAGAACCGGCGCGCCGGAACGATCCGCCAGGGCGGCAGCACGATTACGCAGCAGCTGGCGCGCAACATGTTCCTCTCCCGCGAGCGGACGATCGAACGGAAGGTCCGCGAGGCGATCATCGCGTTCCGGCTTGAAAACGAGTTCTCGAAGGAGGAGATCCTGGAGAAGTATCTCAACGAGATCTACTTCGGCCGCGGAGCGTGGGGCGTGGAGACGGCCTCGCAAGTGTACTTCGGAAAACATGCGCGGGATCTCTCCCTCGGAGAGGCGGCGCTTCTGGCCGGAGTGATCCCCTCCCCCAACCGCACCAATCCGGGCGCGTCGCCCGACGCCGCTGAAGCCGGAAAGAGGCGCGTGCTGGCGAGGATGTTCGAAACCGGCGCGATCTCCGCGCAGGAGCGTTCCGATGCGGAAGCGCCGGTCGCGCTCGTTCCTGAGCCGGGAAACCTTCCTTCGGCGCACGTGCGGTATCCGTACTACGCGATGAGGGTGCTCAACGACACGCTGCTGCCTCAGTACGGGGTGAACGGCGCGTACGGCGGGGGACTGCGCGTCCACACGATGCTCGACCCCGATCTGCAGGAGGCGGGCGAGCGCATCGCCGCCCGGTCGAAACACCAGCTCGCGATCGTGGGGCTGGACTCGGAGACCGGAGGCGTCAGGGCGCTCGTCGGCGGTAAGGACTGGCACGAAAGCCAGTTCGACAGGGCCGTTCAGGCGTACCGCCAGCCGGGCTCGGCGTTCAAGCCGCTCGTGTACGCAACGCTCTTCGAGAAGAAGGGGTGGAGCGGGGCGACGACGATTCAGGACGCCCCGATTTCGTTCGGCTCGGGGAGGAACAGATGGTCGCCCAGAAACTACGACGGAAAGTTCCGGGGGAGCGTGACCGTCGAGCGGGCGATTATCGGGTCGCTGAACGTCCCGGCGGTCCGGGCGTTGAGCGCCGCGGGGGCGAAAGTTGTGGCGGAAACCGTCCGCAGCATGGGCATCACCACGCCGTACCTTCCGGACAATCCGACGATGGCGCTGGGGAGCGCCTCGCTGACGCCGCTGGAAATGGCGGCGGCTTTCTCGGTCTTCGGAAACGGAGGGTACCGGATCGTCCCGACGCTCGTCCGCGAGATTCGCGACGCCGACGGGAACGTCCTCTTCAAAGCGGAGGAAGAGAAGAAGCGCGTCCTCTCCGAATACGCCGCGAACGGGATCAGGGACATTCTCATCAAGGCCGTTTCGTCCGGCACGGGTCGCGCCGCTCGTATCGACGGGTTCCAGGTCTTCGGCAAAACGGGGACGACGAACGACTTCCGCGACGCGTGGTTCGTCGGCGGCATTCCGGGCTTCTGCGCCGCCGTCTACGTGGGCGACGACGACAGGAAACCGCTCGGGAAGGGGGCGACCGGAGGGAAGATCGCGGCTCCGATCTGGCAGGACTTCATGGAATACGCCGCCGATGCGCTCTCCGCCCCGACCGCGTTTCCGAAGAACACGGAAAAGACGCCTCCTGTCCCTCGGGAGCGCGGTGCGCAGGAAAAAACGGACTTCGTCGAGGAGTCCGAGACGGCGTCCCCGGCTCCTCCGCCGGAGCCGGTCCAAGCCGCCCCGCCCCCGGCGGAAGAGAAGCGGCCGCGAATCGTGCAACCCGCGCTTCCCCCTGCGGCTCCCGATGCGATGCTCATCGAGACGGAGACGGAGAAGAAGTTGCGCGAGCTGCTCGAGAAATACAAGATCGAGTAGGACGAACCCCTCCTCGACACCTCAAGAGGCGGGAGCGTTTTCGGAGACGATGCAGGGGAATCCCTTCTCCATCTCCAGCACGGAACGGGAGGCGTCGATCTCGGCGGCGTAGGCCATGTCGGGGGCGAACCCCAGCGAGAGCAGGCGTCCGCCGTGCACCGACTCCCCGAGCAGCGCGGGGAGATTGCGCATACCGGCCCGCCATACCGAGAGCGCCATCTTCGCGCCGTCGTCCAGCACCGCGCCCATCCCGAGGAGCTGTTCGGCGAGCAGCCCCGCGCAGGCGGTGTCGTCCAAGGCAGGTCTTCCGTAGAGCCCTGCGCAGAGGATGCCGATACGCTCTCCGGCGCCGAGCGCCGCTCGGAGCGTGGCGTTCGCGTTCCGAGCGCACACCAGGTAGACCTTCGCTCCGCTCGACGCGGCCTTCAGCAGCGCCCTCGTGCCGTTGGTCGTCGCCATCACGGCATCGGGGCGCGTCGCGGGCGCGGCGGCAAGCAGCTCCAAAGGAGAGTTCCCGAGGTCGAAACCGGGAGGAGGAAGCGAGTTCCGCTCGCCCATCAGGAGCGGAGCGTTCCCT
>LVBO01000122.1 GCA_001604435.1 Synergistales bacterium Syner_01 | reverse complement strand
CTGTTTAAATAGCAGAACCCTCCGAAGAGCCGCCGCTCGGCGTGGTGTCCGGGCGGACGGACCAGCGCATACGCCAGATGCCGCCCCTCGACGAGCGTCTGCGCGCCCGAGAGCGCGCAGTCCACCGCCCCCAGGGCCGCAAGGAATGCGTTTTTGTTCAGAGGAGTGAACGTGTCCATGCAGAAGTATCCGGCGCGCACCGAAAGGTCCTGGGGCGGCCGGGCGGCGTTCCGCACGGGAAAGACGTACGGGTAGACGGACTCCCCTTCCGGCATGGAGAGGCAGACCTTGCGCAAGTAGTGGAAAAAGACGGCGGCGTGGACCTTCAGAATATGCCGCTCGCCGAAGTGACGGGCTTTCTTCTCGGAGAAGAGTCCGGACGGGAGGAGCTCCTTGAGGATGACCTCCACACGGACCGGCGATTCGACGTACCCCCGCTCGCGGACGTGGTGGATCGCATGGTCGCGGTTGACGAAGAGGGCGACGCGCTCGCTTTCCGGGAGTTCCGGGGCGACCGCCGCCCGCGTCGGCGCGCCGACGTAGCGCAGCGGACGCAGCTTCACGGGGTCGTCCCCGAAGGAACTCATCACCATGCGGATATACTCGGGCGAACAGAGGGCGCCGTACTTCTTGCCGAGGATCGCCGCGACGACAAGTCTCGCCTTCTCCCTGCGGAGCGGCTCTTTTTTCCCGAGGCCGTCGAAGAGCAGGTACGGAGGATTGTCTCCGCCCGGCTCGAGCGGCGTCTCGTACTTCGTCCCGACCACCGGCGTCGCCCCGTACCGTTCGTAAAAACGGAGGCGGGCGACGTTCTGCTTTCGCACCGTGTCGTTCCGGCTCAGCGACGGGTCGTCGGGGAGGCATTCGAAGAAGACGCCGACGCATCCGAGGTCGAGCGCCTCCTTCCGGACCCTCTCGTAGAGAATGCTCCCGAGGCCGCTCCCGGCTTCGCGCCCCGCCACGGCGATATAGTCCAGGTAGCAGAACTTCAGCAGAGGGTCGTAGAGGACGAGAGCGAAACCGTGCACTTTGTTCTGCCCCTTCTCCGCGACGAAGAGCATCGTCTGGAAGCCGTACTTCAGATGGTTCGAAAGCTTCTCGGGAATCGTCTCCGCCTCCCCGGGACGCGCTTCGGGGAACTGCTCCCGCAGGATCTCCTGGACGCGCCCTATCGCCCTGACGTTCGCCGGGGAGCGCGCGTCGAAAACCCTCCGGATGCGGAACATTTCCTCTTCACCCAGGATCAGGCCGGACGGCGGGCTTTTCCCGTCCGTGAGACCGGATCGAGCCGGAGCACGATCACAGCCCCCAGCTCCTGCTCCGTGAATTCATGGGAAAAGGAGTCCCCCGCGCACTTCTTCATCAGCGCGGTCAATCCGCGCGCCTTCTCTTCGAGCGACTCGACGACGGAGACGACGCCGGAAACGACGACGCTGCGGTAGAGCATGCCCCAGCCGCACGCCCGCGTCGAGACAACGAGTTCGGTATCGGTCTCCACTTGGAAACACGCCTTCGGGTTATGCCGCAGCACATCGAGCTTCCGCCCTTCCGGGGCGCAGTGAAAGTAGATCGCCCCTTCGGAGACACCGAAGTTGAGCGGCAGAACGTACGGTTCATCGCCGTCGCACACCCCCAGATGCCCGAAAAGGGTTTTATCCAAAATGTCGTCGATCTCGACGGAATCGGTGATCTCCCTGTCTTTTCTCCGTAGAGGATGTCCCATCGTTTTTCCTCCTTCCGATGTATCGTCTGTTCTCGATGAATGTGTACGCCGTGAAATATGGTATCATAAACACGATATTCCGCACGTCGGGATCTCATTCAACGTGAAAGAAACCCGTTGAACGCACGGAGAAGCGGAGGATGATACCGAATGAAGCTTGTTTTCGAACGATGGAGGGACAACCCGCAGGTACAGGAGGCCACGGAAAAGTTTTCCACGGCCGCCGGCCGTTTCCTGTCCGTACGCGATTCCTCCGAAACGGATGACCGGATCGCCGCCAGAAGATTCTGGGCGGAACTTTCCTCGATGTACTGGACGGTGGCCGTCGCCCTCGTCGACGCGCAGACTGAATCATTCCCCGAAGAGCTCGTCTTCGACGAGCAAGAGCGCCTCTTCCTCGATTTCGGCGTCGTCGACCGGGAGCTCACTCCCTTCCATCCCGAGATCGCCGAACTGTTGAACTCCAAGGCGCCCGCCGGACTCTTCCAATATTATTCGTTCTCCGATCACATC
>LVBO01000121.1 GCA_001604435.1 Synergistales bacterium Syner_01 | reverse complement strand
AACGCCGTGGTGAGCGACGCGACGCCCGATATCGTCGGGATACCGTTTTTCTCCGCGAACGCGGCCGTGATCCCGGAACCTCCCGCGTACAGATCGCCTATTTTCGTGGCGGCGCCGTTGTAGAACCCCCCGTAGGAGCGGTTCTCCCCGCACAGGTTCGCCGCCAGCACTTTCGCCATAGGAACGGCGTTGGTCGCCAGTTTCCCCGGAATGGGGTTTCCCGTAACCGCGCTGGAAAACTGCACGCAGTCGCCTACAGCGTAGACTCCCGGTAACGACGTCTCCATTTTGCCGTTGACGATAATGCCGTCTCTACCAAGGGCCAGGGGACCGTTCTTGAACAAGTCGACGGAAGCTCTCATCCCGACTGCGAAAATCACGGCTCCCGGCGCGACGTCGGCGAAACATGCGTCGGGTTCCGAAAGAGAGAGCGTTTCCCCGCCGGAAAGAAGGACTTCTTCGGCTCCGCCGGAGCCGCGTATCTCCTCAACCGCCTTGCCCAGGTGGAGGAAGACCCCCTCCTTCGCTACTTCGTGATGCAGTTTCGACGTCATGTCCTCGTCCATCATCGCGCCGAGCACCCTGTTTTCCCGTTCGACAAGGTGCGTTTCCACGCCTTTTCGGGCCAGGGCGGAGGCGAGTTCGATCCCTATGGCCCCCGCGCCGACGACGACGGTCCTTTTCATACCGCTTGAAATATGGTCGATGCGGGAGCGAAGATCGCCTTCGCTCTTGAAAACGCCCACATTCGGGAAATCGACGCCCTTCAGCGGAGGAAGCAGAGGCTCGGCTCCGGTGGCGACGACAAGACGGTCCCATCCGATGCGCGTTCCGTCTTCAAGAAGGACGGACTTGTTCTCGAAGTCCACTTCGACGGCCTTCCCTCGAATCAGCTCCGCCCCGCTTTCCGTGACAAGCGAATCCTTTTTGAATGTCTTCTCCAACGGAAGAATTCCCTCGATGACATACGGCATCGCGCAGTAGATAAGAGAATGATCTTCCGGGCGTACCACCGCCATGGAAAACTTCTTTCCAAGGCGCTTCGCCAAGGTTATACCCGCCGGGCCGCCGCCGAGAACCACCAGTTCGAAATGCCGCATTCACAATCTCCCCCTCGTTAAAATACCCAATGGGGGTATAATAGCACGCTTCCGGAGTTTTGCAAATATGCACATTCCGGGGAAAGATTTTTTCGCGTTCCTTGTGTTCATGACGAGATGCAGGCTGGGCGAGGCTCCGATTCGAAGGAGAGGCGAAGGAAAGGAAGTTGCCCCGCGATGGGCGAGGAGGATTTCTCCGCGCTCTCCGGAAAAAGCGAAAGCGGCTTTCGGCCGGCTACACCTTCGGCTGGATCAGATCCCACAGGTTGCCGTACAGATCCTTGAAGACCGCCACAGTGCCGAAGGGCGCTTCCAGCGGCTCCCGGACGAATTCGACGCCCTTTCCTTTCAGCGCCTCGTAGTCTCTGCGAAAGTCGTCGGTTTCCAGAAAGAGGAAGACCCGTCCTCCCGACTGATTCCCCACGAAGCGTTTTTGCTCGTCGTTCGCCGCCCTGGCGAGCAGCAGCGCGCTTCCGTTGCCGCCGGGAGGCGCGACGGTCACCCAGCGTTTGTTCTGTTGCGGTAGGTAGTCGTCGTGCAGCAGCTCGAAACCCAGCGTGCCGACGAAGAAGTCGATCGCCTCTTCGTACTCCCTCACAAGAAGAGCGACGTGCCCTACGCGTTGCGCCATTCCCGTCCCTCCCTTCAACGCTCCCGTGTTTTTTGCGCCGGTGAAAAGAATACGCCTTCGACCCGCGCCTGTCCAGAGATACACCGTATGCACGTTGCCAATGATATAATAAGTAAGAAGAAACAAGCATCGCGTCGGTGGCTCGCGCTTCCCGGCGCAAACACAGGGGGGGATTCGCCGTGATTTTTTTCAATGAAATTTCGTTCCTCTTCGTCGCAGTCGTTTTCGGACTCGCTTTTTTTCTTCATCCGAAGAGAGAGGACAGGTTTGAGAATGCCTCGACGGGGGCGTTCTTCATCGTCTTCACCGTCTGTATTTTCGCTATGATATGGAACCTTGCGGATCTGACGGACCCCGGCTCGACGGGCAGGATGCTTTCGTTCGTTCTCTGCTCGAATGCGTACGCCGGACTGTTGAAGTCGGCGATCTGGCTCCGCGACGCCTTGAAGAAGGGGCGAGCGTGCGCAAATCAAAAGATTAAGGTATGATTCTTCTTGGACGGAATTATAAAATAGATCGAAAAATTCCATAAGACGACGGCGTCAGGCGAAATATCCGTGGAGGCGAAGCGGCGCGGGAGCGCGTCGCGATCGAGGAGATCGCCCAGGTCTTCCTCATACTGCGAAGGAGGAAATGCGTTATGAAACTCGACGTACGGCACGGAGCGAACCCGTGCGACTTCAAGAACTACGACACCGAACGAGTGCGTAAAGACTTTTTGATCACGCATCTTTTCGTCCCCGGGGAGATCAGGATGACGTACAGTCATATCGATCGCATCATCACCGGCGGGGCGTGCCCGACCATCCCGCTGTCGCTGGAGTGCGGCAAGGAGATCGGGACGGAATTTTTCCTTCAGCGGCGCGAGATGGGGATCATCAACGTAGGCGCTCCCGGCTCGGT
>LVBO01000120.1 GCA_001604435.1 Synergistales bacterium Syner_01 | reverse complement strand
TTTCAGCAAGCACTCCATCCCAGTCGAGCACGAATGCGCGGCAGAACGCGGGAGTCCAATGGTGTGAGCGGCGTCGTTGAAACACGAGATACCCCTCCTCATAAAAAAGACAGGGGTGCGGGCTTCCCCGTCCCCTGCTGCCGAGCTTCCCCGCAATGTCGTGTCATGAACGTCTTGACCCGTTCCTATAGTATTGGGGCCTGCTGAACCTTAGTTTCGTCATCGCACGAAGCAATTCCTCCACCGGCCCAAACTGGCGGCCCCGCAAGGCGCGAGTGTTGGCTCAAGACAAAAATCATGATCACGGGCACCGCAGGGACTCTTTTTTCTTGTTGTATATTATAGCACAAAAAAGGGGATCGCCCAGTCGCAGGCGATTCCCCGGAGAGGGAAAAGAAAAAAATGATTACTCGATGTCCGTCAGGCCGTCCTTGAAGATGAAATAGTAGAACACGGCGACAAAGAGAATTCCGCCGACCATATTCCCGAGTGTAACAGGAATGAGATTGCTCACATAGCCGCCGACACCGACGTTGGCAAGCGCCTGTTCGGAAAGACCGGATGCCGTAACAGCTGCGGGAGTTCCTCTGAGGAAGATGCCGAGAGCCATGAAGTACATATTCGCGATAGAGTGTTCAAAACCTGCCGCGACGAATGTCATGATCGGGAAGAAGATCGCCCAAACTTTTCCGACGATATCGGTCGCCGCCATCGCCATCCAGACGGCGAGCACAACGATCCAGTTGCAGAGGATGCCGCGGAAGAATGCCTGTCCGAAGGAGAGGCCCATTTTCCCGGAAGCAATCTGCAGCGCGCGTCCGCCGACCGCGTTGTCGGCCAGCCCGGAGTAATAGATAAGAGCGGCGATAAGGATGCTGCCGACAAGGTTCGAAATATAGACCCAACCCCAGTTCCGAAGAATTTTGGGCAGAGGCGTGCAACCCGCAAGATATCCCAGAGGCATCATGCAGTTTCCCGTAAAGAGTTCGGAACCGCTTATGACGACCATCATGAGTCCCACGCTGAAGACGGCGCCCGAAACAAGACGTGTAAATCCGCTTCCCAAGTGCTGTGCCATGTCGTGAGACACCACGGTCATGAGCCATCCGGCAAAGGCGATATACGCTCCGGCCAGTATTCCCATAAGGACCATCTGGCGCACGGAGAGATTTCCCTTTACCTTAGAAACAGTACATGCCAGTTTTGCCAGTTCTGCAGGGGTTTTCATTCTTCTCTTCCTCCTGTGGATTTTTTGTATGTAATTTTTTATTCGGAGCTGTGTTCGGCTCTTGGTGGAAAAGGCCGAACACAGCTCGATGTTTTACTGTGTTTTCTCCAGTTTTACCGCGTTGACTTTGAAGCCGGGCGTCTTGGAGTACGGATCGATTTTTGCCGATGTAAGCTTATTCGCCGATGCCTCGCCGAAATGGAACGGCAGGAAAACCGTTCCGGTCGGGACACGGTCGGTGATCTTCGCAGCTCCCGAAACCTCGCCGCGACGTGAAGTCACCTTGACTTTTTCTCCGTCCTTGACGTTCAACGCGACGGCGTCGACAGGATTCATCTCTATGTACATCTCTTTGATAAACTCTCCCGGCGCGCTTCTGCGGGTCATGCTTCCGGAATGGTAGTGATAGAGCAACCTGCCGGTAGTGGCGATAAAAGGATACTCTTCCGTCGGCCATTCTTCCGGCTTCTCCCAATCGCATGGTGAAAAGTCGGCTTTGCCTCTGGGGAAGCCTGTCGTGTACAAAATAGGCGTTCCTGGATGGTCGCAGGTTGGACACGGCCATGGGAGAGCGCCTCCCTCAAGGCGTCCGTATGTTATGCCGGCATACGCCGGGGCAATCTGCCCGATGGCATTGAAGATCGTCTCCGGAGAGGTCATGTCGTTCCAGGTAGCGCCGAGACGTTTTCCTACCTCAAGCAGAATCTCCCAGTCAGGACGCGCTTCCCCCGGAGCGTCGACGGCTTTTCGCACTCTCTGCACCGCGCGGCAGGTATTCGTGAAGGTACCGTCCTTCTCCCCCCAACTTGCCGCAGGAAGCACAACATGGGCGAACTCTGCGGTTTCCGTAAGGAAAATATCCTGCACAACAAGGAAATCAAGTTTTTTCAAGGAGTGGCGGACATGATCCGAATCGGGCTCGGTGACCATGGAGTTTTCTCCCATGATGTACATCCCCTTGATCTTCCCTTCACCCGCTGCGTGCATCATTTCCACAACGGAGAGTCCGGGCGTCGCGGGGAGATCGACTCCCCAGACATCCTTCACCTTCTGCTGCGTCGCAGGAAGGCTGACTTTCTGGTATCCGGGGATCACTTCCGGAAGACATCCGGTGTCGCAGGCTCCCTGCACGTTGTTTTGCCCGCGAAGCGGGTTCACGCCCGTTCCGGGACGTCCCAGCATGCCGCACAACAGCGCCAGGTTTGCAACGGAGCGGACGTTGTCGGTTCCGTTGAGATGCTGGGTGATGCCCATCGTGTAGAAGATGGCGGAGTTCGGCCCCTTCGCATAGGCCCTTGCGGCATCTTCGATCAACTCGGGAGAAACACCTGTAATTTCCGAAACGTACTGCGGAGTGTATTTCGCCACGGTTTCCTTCAGCTTTTCAAAATTATTGACATTCTTTTCAACAAAATCGGAAGCGTAAAGGTTTTCACGAAGGATCACATGCATCAATCCGTTGAGGAGTGAGACGTCGGAGCCGCTCTTCTGGCGGATATAGACGTCTGCGTACTTCGCC
>LVBO01000621.1 GCA_001604435.1 Synergistales bacterium Syner_01 | reverse complement strand
CGCCGCTCTCGGACAGATACTCTGGGCAGCGCAGGGGATCACCCTGCCGGAGAAAGGATACCGCACAGCCCCCTCCGCAATGAGTTCCTACCCGCTCCGCGTCTACGCCGTGGTGGAAAGCGTCGCCGACCTGCCCCCCGGCCTTTACGCCTACCAACCGGAAGAGCACGCCCTCCTTCCCGTCTTCTCGGGACCGGCGAAAGAGCGGGCCATGACGGCCGTTCGTCAACCTTGGATTCTCTCCGCCCCCGTCGTCCTTATCATCACAGGGCGGTACGAACAACTCAAACCCGCTTTCGGAGATGCCGCCCGTTTCTGCGTCGACGCGGAGACCGGCCACGCATCCCAGAACGTCTACCTTCAGGCAACCGCCCTCGGACTCGGCACGGTTGCCGCGGGAGGCGTCGACGGGGAGGCTCTGAAAGAGGCTTTTTCCATTCCCGTCGAGGAGACGCCGCTCTACGCGATGCCCCTCGGATTCCCGAAAACGGAGTAAGAGAAAAACACCAACCGCGGCGCACCGGAGTTCCTTCCTCATTCCCGGTGTGCCGCGGTTGGTCGAAGACGACGTTTCGGCCATGTATCAGGGCGTCTTCGTTTCTTCCAGCATCTCCTCCAGAAGGCGTCGGACCTCTTCCGCCTCCGTTTCGTATTTCGCGATCATCTCGCGCCGTTTCTCCTCGGGTACGGTCAGGGCGGCGGGATCTTCCAAAAGATACCTCTTTTTCTTTTCCAGGATGCGCAGCAGCTCTTCCCTGTCCCGAAGAAGCTTCTGCCACTCAAGGTAGCTCTCCTGGTCCTCGTTCTCCTTAATAAACGCTCTGCTCACAGCTATCCCCCCTCTCAAACGATGAAAAGCGCAACAATACACAAGGCCACGGAAAGGATCCGGGGCCCTGTTGGCTCTTCATGATGACGACAGAAAAAACTGCGTTTTCGGATCTATTATCGCCCAACCTCGGAGCTTTTGCAAGCGTCTCCGCAGTCGAACCAGCCGTTCACACCGTCGATCGCGAAGCGATAGTATGAAGCGCGCGGGATCGATGTACGGAGACAGCCCGCGCGCTTCATTGGAGAACTCTCGAAACTACGTCGCTCCTACAGGTTCCGAAGCACCATCGCCACTCCCTGACCGCCGCCGATGCACGCGCTGACGATTCCGAACTCCTTCTTTTGGCGTTTCAGCGAGTAGATCAGCGTCGCGAGGATCTTTCCTCCGGTCGCCCCTATCGGGTGGCCGAGCGCGATCGCGCCGCCGCACGGGTTCAGCTTCTCCATGTCGAACGGCAAATCCCTGTGGCACGCCAGGATCTGCGCGGAGAATGCTTCGTTGATCTCGACGATGTCCATATCTTCCAGCGACATACCGGCGCGCTCAAGCGCCTTCGGCATGGCGACCACAGGCCCGAGCCCCATGTGCAGCGCGTCGAGCGCGCCCGAAGCGTACCCGAGTATCTCCGCCAAAGGTGTGAATCCGTTCGCCGCCGCCCAATCGCTGTCGGCCACGATATATGCGCTCCCGGCGTCGCACAGGGCGGAGCTGGAACCCGCCGTGATCGTCCCGTCCTTTTTGAAGAGCGCGGGCAGCTTCCCCAACGATTCCATCGACGTGTCGCTCCTGGGAATCTCGTCGGTATCGACCATGATGGTTCCCTTCTTCCTGTCCTTGATCGGAACGGGAACGATCTCGTCGGCGAAGAAACCGCCTTCTATCGCCGCGACCGCTTTCCTGTGGCTGTTGAGCGCGTATTCGTCCTGCTCTTCCCTGGTGATGGAACGCTCCTCGACGAGCACCTCCGCCGTCGCTCCCATGAGCATATCCGAAAGAGGACAGTGGAATCCGTCCTTGTGGAGCGCGTCGAGCGCCTTCTTTTCGCCCATCCGGTACCCCCATCGGGCCTCCGGAAGAATGTACGGCACGTTGGAAGCGCTCTCCATACCGCCCGCGGCGACGGCGACCATGTCCCCGAGCCGGACTTTGTCCGCCGCGAGCATCGCCGTCTTGAGGCTGGAACCGCAGCGCTTGTTGATCGTGAACGCAGGAATGGACTGCGGAAGCCCGGCGCGGAACATCGCGATACGGGCCGGATTCGCCCCGATGCCCGCCTGCCAGCCGTTCCCCATGATCACCTCGCCGATGTCCTCCGGGGAAACTCCCGACCGCTTCACCGCCTCCGCGAGAGCTACAGCCCCAAGATCGGGAGCGGTAAGATCCTTGAGCGCCCCGCCGAACTTCCCGCCGGGCGTTCTGCATGCGCTTAATAGTACCGGTTTGCCCATTTTTCTTCCTGTCCTTTCGTATTCGTTACTCGATGCCCTTCATAGGCGCGAGATCCGGAGCGACGTCGTACTCCATCGTTGTGTTCGCCTTCAGCTCCTCGGGAGTCACTTCCGGCGCGATTTCACAGAGCACCATTTTCCCGCCGATCCTCCGGATAAGGCAAAACTCGGTGACGACGACGCTGACCACGTTCGCTCCGGTAAGCGGCAAAGTGCACTCTTTCACCAGTTTCGGGCGTCCCTTCTTGTCGCAGTGCGTCGTGGCGACGTACACCGCTTTTGCGCCGGTCACCAGATCCATCGCCCCGCCCATGCCGGGAACCATCTTGCCGGGAATCATCCAGTTGGCGAGATTCGAATGACTGTCCACCTCAAGGGCGCCGAGCACCGTCGCGTCGAGATGTCCGCCCCTGATGAGCCCGAAGCTCATGTCGCTGGCGACGATGGACGAACCGGGAAGCAACGAGAGGGAGCGCCCCCCCGCGCCGATGAGTCGAAGGTCGTCCACATCCGGTTTCGGCCCTGCCCCGATCACGCCGTTCTCCGTCTGCAGCATCACGTGCACTCCCTCGGGGAGATAGTCCGACACGAGCGTCGGAATGCCGATGCCGAGGTTCACCACGGCGCCGTCCTCGAAATCGAGCGCGATCCGTTTCGCTATTCTATGGCGGACAACTTCTTCATCAAGTACGGGAAGCATAGTATCCGTCTCCTTTCAGAACGAGTATATCGACGAGCATGCCGGGTGTGACGACGTCGTTGGGATCGATATCGCCCTGCGCCAGGATCATATCGACCTCCGCGATCACCAGGCCGGCCGCCG
>LVBO01000620.1 GCA_001604435.1 Synergistales bacterium Syner_01 | reverse complement strand
GCGCTCTCGGTGATCTTTACCATGGTGCTCGTGCTTCTTAGTCTGTATATCGAAACCCCTTTTCTTCTGGACGTGGCGCTTGCCTTCTCGATGCTCTCCTTTGCCGATATGTTGCTGATGGCGAAGTATTTTGAACATGGAGAACTGCACAAATGACCCCCCTTCTTCGGTTTCTCGGAGGCATCAGTATCTTTGCGGGCGTCTTTTTCAGCTTCGCCGCCGTGGTGGCCATTCTCCGATTTCCGGATGTGTATACCCGGCTGCACGGAGGAACAAAAGCGCTTTCGGGCGGGGCGATCCTGATACTCCTGGGCGCCATGCCCTATGCCGGAGGCATTGCGGGCGCGCTGAAACTCTTCCTCATCGCGGTTTTCTTCCTGATATCGAACCCGATGGCGTCGCACGCCATCGCAAGGGCATGCCACAGAAGAGCCCTTGCGAACAGGCCGATCGATGAAAAGAGGAGGGGCGACGTATGAGCGAGCCTCTTTTGGCTTTTCTTTATTTCTTCATCCTGTTGACGGCAGTCGTGGCGGTCCTTCTCGACGACCTTCTCAGCTCGTTCATCTCGCTCTCGGTGACAGGGGTTCTCATGGCGACCGTCTTCGCTCTTTTCCGCGCGCCCGACGTCGCGCTGACGCAGGCCATTATCAACTCGGGGCTTGTAACGTCGCTGTTTCTTGTGGCGTACAGCCAGACGCAACGTACGCCGTCTCCCGCCGGAGAGTGCCGGGAGTGCCCCTTATGGCTCCGCTGGCCGGGGGCCGCCCTTGTCTGCTCTCTCTTCGCCGTCGTGCTCTTCCGCGGCTTATATTTTTTGTCGGGCGACCGCATTCCGGGGAGTACGTCCGCTCACTATCTGTCGCAGACTCTCGAAGAGACCGGGGCGCTCAATGTCGTCGCCGCCATCCTTCTCGACTACCGGGCTTTCGATACCCTGGGAGAAACGACGGTCATTTTCACGGCGGTTTTCGGAATCTCGCTGCTTTTGTCCGGAGGAAAATATGTTCACTCCGGGCATGGACTCTCTTTCATCGTCAAGCGTGGAATGGCGCTTCTGACCCCCTTTATTCTGCTGTACGCCGCAAGCATTCTCTTCCTCGGCCATCTGACGCCCGGGGGGGGATTCCAGGGCGGCAGCGTCTTCGCAACAGTGGCGATTCTCATCTGCGTCGTCTACGGAACGAACTTCGAGGCTGCGCGCATCTCTCCGAAGAGCAAGGAGACGTTCGAAGCGGGAGGCGCGATGCTCTTCGTCTTCATCGGACTTCTGGGAATTGCATGGGGGGGCGGGTTTCTGGCCAATCTTTCCGGTCCTTTCCCCGCAGGAACCCCAGGTTCTCTGTTCAGCGGCGGAAACATGCTGCTGCTCAACTTGGCCGTAGGCATGAAGGTAGGGGCGGGCCTTTCCTCGATCTTCTACACCATGATAAAAATACTCGAACTGGAGGACGACTCATGGCCGTCATGAGCTTTCTTACCGTCTCGCTGCTCTTTGC
>LVBO01000619.1 GCA_001604435.1 Synergistales bacterium Syner_01 | reverse complement strand
GCGCTTCTGGGTGGGGCGAAAGAACTACGTCACCATCTCGGGGAAGACGGGGAGCCGCTCCGGCTTCAAGAGCAAGGGAAAACTCGCCGAGGGGCTCGTAATGGCGGTCTGCTTCTCCCTGACGGGGTTCATCCTCTACCTGTACTCGCTCATCCTCTGGGGGGCGATCGTGAAGGTCTGGGGCGTGGACAACTCGCTCACCATGGAAAACTTCCGCTACGTCTTCACCCACGGGAAGAAGGCGATCACCGACACGCTCACCATCGCGGCGGTGGCCACCCCGCTCGGCGGCCTCATGGCCGTCGTCGTCGGATACATCGCGCAGCGCAAGCGATTCTTCGGCAACCGAGCCATGGAGTTCTTCTCCATGCTGAACTACGCGCTTCCGGGGACGGTCGTCGGTATCGCCTACATCATCGCGTTCAACGAGCGGCCGATCCTGCTTACCGGGACGATGACGATCCTCGTCGCCGCGTACATGTTCCGCTACCACGCGGCGGGCATCCGAGCCGTGATCGCCTCGCTGCACCAGATCGACCCCTCCATCGAGGAGGCTTCGGCGAGCCTTGGCGCGGGCGCGGTGCGCACCTTCTTCCGCGTGACGGTGCCGCTGGTGGTCCCCGCCGTGCTGATGGGGATGCGCTACCTCTTCATCCACTCGATGACGGCCATCAGCGCGACGATCTTCCTCGTCTCCGTCCGCTGGAGTCTGCTGACGACGCGCATCCTGGAGTGCATGACCGAGCTGCAGTTCGCCCAGGCGTGCGCCTTTTCCGTGGTGCTCATTCTGCTTGTCTTTGCCGCCACCGCCGTGCTGGCGGGGCTGACCCGCTTCGCAACGAGGCGAATTTCCGGTGAAGGAGGCCGCAACTGATGGCCGTAACGCTTGAACTCTCCAACGTCTCCAAAATCTTCCAGAAGGACCGGGAGCAGGTCCGCGCCGTGGACTCCGTCTCCCTTTCGGTCGCGCCGGGCGAGATGGTGACCTTCCTCGGTCCCTCCGGCTGCGGCAAGACGACGACGCTCCGCATGGTGGCCGGCTTCGAGATCCCCTCGGAGGGGGAGATCACCATCGACGGGCGCGACGTCACCAACGTCCCGGTGAACAAGCGGGATATCGGATTCGTCTTCCAGAACTACGCGCTCTTCCCGCACATGAGCGTCTTCGAGAACGTGGCGTACGGCCTCCGCGTGAAGGGCGACCGGGAGACCGAAATCCGCCGGAAGGTCCGCGAAGGGCTCGATCTCGTGGGGCTGGGCAAGGCGGAGCATCGCTTTCCGAACCAGCTCTCGGGAGGGGAGCAGCAGCGCGTCGCCCTTGCGCGGGTGCTCGTGCTCCAGCCCCGCGTGCTGCTGATGGACGAGCCGCTGTCCAACCTCGACGCGAAGCTGCGCATCCACATGCGCACCGAAATCCGCAGAATCCAGAAGCACCTGAACATCACCTGTCTCTACGTCACGCACGATCAGGGGGAGGCGCTCACCATGTCCGACCGGATCATGGTGATGCACAGGGGGAAGGTGGAGCAGGTCGGCGCGCCGATGGAGATCTACAGCGACCCGCGCTCCCTCTTCGTGGCCGACTTCATCGGCCAGGCGAACATCCTCCCCGGAGAGGTGCGTGCCGCGGAGGGCGGAACCCTCTCCGTCGACGTCGCCGGGCATGTCTTTCCGGTGCG
>LVBO01000119.1 GCA_001604435.1 Synergistales bacterium Syner_01 | reverse complement strand
GAGCGCGGCTGGTCCGGGTGGTCCGCTGTACGCAGCTTCACAACAGTATCCGCGCCGCCGGGGCCCACCCCTTCGACCGGAGGAAGCGGAGGATGCACCCTGTATGCGGGAAACGGATTGACGCCTTTTTTGCTGCTCGTCCCTCTGGCACTTCTCGGGAGGAAATCGCGGTAGATGTAGATAATGAAGTAACGAGGACGCGGGTACCCGCGTCCTCGTTACTTCCCAAACGTATAGCAGAGCGCATGCATACGAAAAGGGAGGGGAAACATCCCCTCCCGGACTTTCAACGGGCTATCTCGGACGGTGGTTCTGACCTTCTGTCAAACAACCAGCTCCTAGTACTTCTGTAGATATCCCACACGTATCTTTGTTGAGGTTCCGTACAGCTTTCCTTGTTGCATCGGTTCTTTGGTACGTGGTCTTTGGTTCAGTTGCTGTCTTTGGTGATCGGCTTTCCTGACTTGAAACTCTTTGATGCTTCTTCTCTCCGTCCGGATAACCCGTTAGGTGTATTGTATCCTTGCACGCTGCATCCGTCAAACAGACAGAGTATACAGTCTCGGGGACATAATCCTTATTTTAAACGAGAAATGCTGTTTTTCTTCATTTTTCATTCTCTTTTCCCTCGTCCGCAACCCCTTCGAAATCAAGTTCCCCCTGCACCCCTTCACCGGGAGAGCAGGCGACGCCGAGCAGACATTTCATTCTCTGCGCGTTCTGCACCGCGTAGTCTCTGAAACAGTTGTTGAACATCAGGAAGAGGCGCTCCGCTTTTGTCGCGGCGCTACGAACCGCGTCCTCCCAGAAGAGCATCTCCGCATCCGAATAGCAATACCGGAATCGCTCCGCGACGGTCGCATCCTTGCGGCTCCATGCTTCCGTATTGCGTCCATGGAAACGGACGACCGACCCCCACGAAGCGGTGACGGGAGCGTCCCTGCCTACGGTCCAGGGCAGCTCCGGTTCGTCCACCGCGACGTACGCCATGTTCGCTCCTTTCAGCAAGTCCAGGAAAGACTCCCTGTTGCCCGGTTCCATCCAGGATCGGTTCCGCACCTCGACCGCGACGCGGAAGGGCGGGGTCACCTCGGCGACGCGTTCAAGATACCGCATCATCACCGGAGAAAAAACAGCCTTGGGGGGAAGTTGAAAGAGTAAATACCCCATGCGATCCATCTGGCGCAGCGGAGAGAGCGACTCGCTGAAACGCCTCCAGAGCAGAGGGCGAGCTTCTTTCGGAAGCCCCTGGAAATCAAGCCGCCCCGACTCGGGACGGGGCACTTCGTTCCGAACCCATTCCGGAAGGGATTCGTACTTCACGGAGTGCCACGTGAACAGCCCCCAGGCTTTCACATTGAAAAGAAAACCGGGGTATGTGCGCGCAGCCCACTTGAAGACGGTCGCCCTCTCGGGGATCGCGTAGAACGTGCTGTCGACCTCGACGGTATCGAAGTTCCGCGAATAATGAAAAAGACGCGCGGCGGGAGTTCGCGCGCCGGGAGGGTACCATCCGCTTTGCACGAGGCTGCGGTCGGACCACGAACAGACGCCTACCCGAAGCTCCCCTCCCAAGCGGCTTACGCTCCCGGAGAGAGGAAAACGCTCGCGAAACGGTTGACTCGCTCTCTCCACATCTGAAAAAGTTTCGCGGAGAGAATGGAAGCGAGCGAAAAATAGTCGTCACGGGACCCTCCGAAGGAATCGTTGTCCAGAAGCGTCTCGTAGAGATCGGAAGGAAGCGTGAAGATCATATCGCCTTTGTGCCGGTCGGTGAGCTGGACGGGCTGGCATCCGACAGCCATCCGCCCCTCTTCGTTATAATAAAGCGTCACCGTATATTCAACTGGACCGATGTCGCCCATGTTGAGCGTCAGCCTCTGCCTTCGGGAGAATCCCTTGCCTTTCAGCGTTCCGACGCTGTCGGGGTCGAGTTCGTAATGAATGGTGTCGAGCAGATGCCAGTGCCGCACATACCCGGCCATCTTGCGGGAAAAGGAGTTGCAGATAGGATCCTCCGGTTTTGTCGCCAGTGCCGCCTTCGAAGGAACTCCGTTGTGCAGGGCATTCCAAAGGAAAGAGGAGAGCGCGTTCCCCTCTTCGTAAAAGAGGGAAAATCCAAGCAGCGCCGCCGCCGCCGAAATGCGCGGCGTATCGTACCAGCGAGAGGGGAGAACGGAGGCAAGCTTCCGTGTGATTCCCGTCTTCTTCAGGTCCGCTACGGTTTTTCCTCCATGCGCATGAACGCCCGGCTCCTCTCCGAAGAGCTCCTCCGAAGACGTTCGGGGGAAAAAGGGCCGAAAATAGCCGTTCGCGTCCCCTTCGGTAAGATCGAGAAGCCACAGGCGACAACGCTTGTCCTCATGCAACATGGCGTACTCCGCCCTGTCGAAGACCGCCCGGGGGGTATGCATCAAATCCGACATGAAGATGACCGAATGCCAGAGCAACCCTTTGAACGCGGGATCCTGAGCATACTGGTACAGCAACCTGCGGACGGGTTCCTCAAGGCTTTCCACCGTATAGGAGTTGGTTTTGCCCTTGGCTCCTTTGAGGGAGATCGTTCGATCCTCTCTTTCGAGCCAGCTGAAAGGCATGAGTTTCCTGGTATTCTTGGCCCTGTTCAAGACCACGAGGCGAGGTACCGCGCCTTTGGTCCATATCTGGAGGGTCAGCCCCTCGTCAACATCCACCGAGCATATTATCATGCCCTTTTCATCCATACTCCGCACTCCTTCATCTATACTAATGCCGTCTATTATGACGTCTTTTCTCCCAAATGCAAAGGGAGAAAAACACTTTCGGTAAAAATTCCGTTTTTTCGGTATGCTTTTTGTGTATTATGATGGCATCGGCAGCACACGAGGAGGTGAAGGTACCATGGCGAAGACGAAGATAAAGGTCATCATGGAAAAGAGTTCGGCAAGCGGGTCCGGAGGCTGCGGAGCCTACATTCCCGGAGGGGAGTCCATGGAGGGGCGTCGGGACGCGGTTTCCGCCATCCGGGAACTGCTCTCGAAAACCAGGGAAACCTTCGGCGAAAGCGTGGAGATCTCCGTGATGGATCCCAGGAGCATTTTCTCCTTCGTTGACAACTTCCGCTACAACATCAAGGGGACCGCCCCCGCATGGATCGTGGACGGGAAAAAGGTGTTCGAAGGCGTCCCCGAATGGGATGAATGGGAAAAAATCCTGAGTGAAGCGCTTTAAGCCGCACTCCGAAGAGCGGGGCGAGCAGGAGAGCCCTTGCGCTCTCCTGCGTCCAGCCGGTAGCGTTGCAAACGTTCCGCGTGAATCTTGGCGCATCTGTCGAGTGAAGCCGCCCCGTCTTTCAGATCAAGGACGAAATCTTCCAACTTCGAAAGCACACGCATCATCTCCGAAGCGACATCTTTCCCGCGGTATGCCATCTGCGCAACCTCTTCGGAAGCCAGGAGATTCTCGTCGCCGAGCGCCGCGTTTTTTTCGCTTTTTTCCTCCATCTTGGCGATAGTCCCCGTCATTTCATCCATAACAGCGGTCAGAGACTGTACGAACAATCGCAGTTCAAGAATTTCTTCTCTGCTCTTCGAAGCGGCCGCTATTCCGCTCATTGCTTCGGCGGCGACCATCGCGCTTCCCTGCATGACATCTCCGGCAAGTTCACCTATCCGCGACGCTGCCTCTCCGCTCTGCCGGGAAAGCAAACGAATCTCCTCCGCCACGACGGCGAACCCTCTCCCGTGAGCGCCTGCCCGCGCCGCTTCGATGGAGGCGTTCAGCGAGAGCAGATTCGTCTTACGGGCGATCGCTTCGATCATCGCAACGATCGACGTGATCGCGTCGGTTCTTTCTCCAAGCTCCTTGACCGCATCTCCCACTCCGGAGAATGAAGAAGCCATAGAGTCCACGGACTGAACAGTTCGTTCGGAGGTCCTCAGTGTTTTCTCCCCTACGGCGACCAATCGACGAGCCTCTTTTCCGCATCTGTTCGCCAGAAGCGAGACGGCGCGTCCCTCTTCCGCGGAAACGGATGCGGCGGCCCGCATCTCCGCAAGCTTCAGCGCGCTCTCTTCCAAGGAGTCTTTCACGAGTCCGCATCCGGCGAGAATCTCACGAAAAGAACTGATCATCCTTTCCGAAGTCGAATCGATCCTTTCGGCATTGGCGGAGATCAAGCCGCTCTCGTCCCGCATTTCCCAAAGTATCTCCTTCAACGAACACATCATTGCAGCGAACGACGCGGACAGAAGCGCAATCTCGTCTTTTCCTCCCAGGGGGGGAGAAACTGTGAGATCTCCCTCCACAACAGCCTCGGCGGAACGCATGAGACCGTTCATCGGGTGCAAAACACTTCTTCCGGCGGAAAAAAGAAGCGCGCAGAGCAGCGCGATCGCGGCACAGAGGAAAAATACCTGCCGAAACGCCAGCCCTTTCAGCGGCCGCAGGAGCTCTTTCTCCGACGAAAGGACGCTCAAGCCGAATTCGTGAGGCAGCGGAAACGAGACGCCGCGCAGGACGTCGCCGTTTTCATCTTCGACGGAAAAACGCTCGTCCTTGCCGACGTACCGCGCAATTGTCTCCGGGACTTCGTACGCGGTAAAAACTCCGGCCTCGTCCTCTCTGCCGAGAAGAGGGCGCCCGGCCCCGTCGAAAAGGAAAACGCCGGCCCGGTCATCGGAAGAAGGAAAGAGAGCGCCGAACGTCTCGGCGGCGATGTCGCCGGCGAGAACGCCAAGCACTCTCTCCTCCTGATAGAGCGAGAACACGGGAACCGCCAGGGTGACAATCGTTCGCTCCGTCTTTCCATCGCGGTAAAGACCGGTAAGAACGGCTCCTCTTCTCTCCTCCGCGGCGGTGTACCACATTTCATTGCGAGGATCGTACTCCTCGGGGGGAAACCAACCCCGCCCTTCAAGCAGCGTTCCGTTCGACAGCGCGAGAGAGATCGACAGAAATCCAAGCTCTTCCGAGGATTCCGTCAGCGTGCGAAGATACCCGCCGGTCGTCCCCGGAAGAATTCCCAAGTCTTCGATCATGAACGCCATATTGCGCGACGCGGTCAACAAGACATTCTCCCAGGCTTCCATCTTGTCCGCAACGGCCCGGGCTTTTGCGCGGCTCGCCTCCTTCTCGCTCCGGTCGGCGTGTTCAAAGAGAATCGTCGCTCCGCCGATATAGGACATTCCGGCAAGGATGGTTGCGGTGAGTATGATTCCCGCCGCAAGGACGAGAAATTTTCCCTTCAGATTCATGACGCGTTCTCCACGACCATCGCCTCGGGATCGATGCGCCGGCGCTCGAACATCCATGCGCTGCGCCCCTCTCGGGCGGTTTTCTGTTTCACGACGTGCTTCAGCGA
>LVBO01000118.1 GCA_001604435.1 Synergistales bacterium Syner_01 | reverse complement strand
ATGATAATTCGAAAGCACCGTTGCGTCAAGAGTGGCGGTGCGAAACTGAGGCGCCCAGTGCAATTCTACCGAGCAGCGAATTTTTCCCCTGCCGACGCATTGTCTCAGTCTTCCTGTGATCAAAGGTTCCAGCGACGCCATCTCTCGTGGCAGACGAGGTGAAATCTCCTGATATCTATGATTTACCGAGGATAGTTCCACGGTGAGCGTTCCCCATTCAAAAGCGCGGGTTTCCCGCGTAAATCCGGTCATGCTGCGTATCATCTTTGGGAGGCCTCCATTTTTTCTAGAAAAAGATCCATTGAATCGAGCAGTTCGGGTAATCCGCGCTTTTCAACGACGCTTGTCGCGATTGACTGCGAGTTCTCGATACCTAAGCGGGCCGTAGCGGCGTTCAAAGTATCTGATGAGATAAGGTCGATTTTGTTCAGAACGAAAAGGCGAGGAATTTCCCCCGCGCCTATTTCGTGCAACGTGTGCTCTACGACATCCCGTATGTCCTGAGCGTCGGGTGACGCGATATCCAGAACAACGACGAGAAACGTCGATGCGACGATCTCTTCGAGCGTGGTTCGGAACGCTGTTACCAGTCCGGGCGGAAGATCTCGAATAAAACCCACGGTATCGGAAAGAAGAATGGTCCTTCCGGAGGGGAGATCAACTCTGCGCATGAACGTATCCAGTGTTGAAAAAAGCCTGTTTTCCGCGACGAGCGACGTATCTCCGCTTAACACTCTCAAAATCGAGGATTTTCCGCTGTTTGTATAACCTACCAAAGAGACGACCGGAATATCCATCTTTCGGCGGCGGTCTCTTTGGAGCGATCTCTTATGTTTCATTGTTTCCAGTTTTCTGCCGATATCCCGAACTCTCCGTTCGAGTTTCCGGCGATGTCTTTCGAACTCGGTTTCACCCGGACCTCGTGTGCCGATACCTCCTCCAAGGCGCGACATCTGCGCTCCCAATCCCTTGAGATGAGGAATTTCGTATTTGCACAAAGCCATCTCGACCTGCAGTTTCGCTTCGGAGGTCCGCGCGCGCTTTTCGAAGATTTTCATGATGACAAACTGACGATCCCAGACTTCCACTCCAACGATCTTCTGGAGATTGCTCCTTTGTCCCGGGGTAAGGCTTTCGTTGCAGACAAGGAGGTCGGCTCCCGCGGCTTTACAGAAAAGAGCAATCTCATCGACTTTTCCCTTACCAAGAAGAAACGCCGAATCCGGTCGTTCGCGGCGCTGTATGACGGTCCCCGCTGTTTGGATCCCGAGATTCTCAAGAAGGAGCGTCAGTTCGTCAAGCAGGATCGTCGGGGCAAACATCTGCTTCGGAAGTTCCAGAGCCGCAAGGAACGCTTTTCTCATGGATCTTTCCGAGATTCGCCGGGCAGTCGGGATTTGCTCAAGGAGATGAATACCTCGTTGAGATCCCTGAGCAGCATCTCTCTTCCTTCTTTCCCAAACGGGATGTATTTCCCCGAATCAATCGTATCGCCAAAAACAATCGAAAGATGAAGAGGTTTTACCCAGCGGCTTCCGGGAGGCATTGCATCGAACGCGCCCGAAATGAACGCCGGAACGATCGGCGCGCCGGATCTCAAAGCAATGAGTGCCACGCCCGCCTCAAGGGGCTGAAGCTTCCCGTCGAGAGAACGGCTCCCCTCCGGGAAAAGCAAGACGTTTTCTCCGCCTTCCAGAAGCTTTAGAAACGTGCGGAGGGCTGTCCCCGCGCTCTGGCTGTCGCTCTTTCGCACTGGGATGGAGCCAAGCGCTCTGACCATGTTGCCGAAGATGAACGGTTTGAAGAGCTCCTCCTTCGCAAGATAACGAAGCCGCCGCGGGAAAACAGCGCCGAGAATTACCGGATCGAGGTTGCTCGTATGGTTGGCGACTACGATAACATTCCGTTCAGGCAGCGGAGATGTCCATTTGATGGTCAAACGGTTGTAGACCTTCAGGGCGATGAAGAAAAACCATTTAACAAAAAAATAAAAAACACGGTTCCAATACGTCGTCATCCGGTCACGCTCCTTTTTCGTTCGGAGATGATCGAGGCGAGCTCCGCTACAGCTTCTTCGATGGAAAGAGCGTCGGTATTCATCTCGATCGCTCCTTCCGCTTTCCGAAGCGGCGCGGCCGAACGCTCGCTGTCGACCCTGTCGCGTTCGCGAATTGTTTGGAGGACCTCCTCATACGACAGATCCTCTCCTCGTTCCCGAAGTTCGAGAAGGCGACGCTTCGCACGCACCTCGTCGGATGCCGTGAGGAAAATCTTGACGTTCGCGTCGGGGAAGATCACCGTTCCCATATCCCGACCGTCGGCAACAAGCGCCCCGATCTTTCCCTGTTCGCGTTGAACCGAAAGGAGGTGCTTTCGAACCGAGGGGAGAGCGGCATATGAAGAGACGATGGAATCGACAAGCGGGGAACGAATTTCTTTCCCCACATCCTTCCCGTTGAGCAGAAGACCGTCTTCAAGTATTTCCACCGAGATATCATCTATCGCCGCGTCCATTTCGGGGCCCTCTTCAGGGAGAACCTGTCTTGAGTAAAGGGAAAACGCGATCGCCCTGTAGAGCGCCCCCGTATCGAGATATCGCATACCAAGAAGGCTCGCAACCTTTCGGGCGAGGGTGCTTTTTCCTGCTCCCGCCGGACCGTCTATGGCCGCGACGAAAGAAACACAAGTCATTGGAATGCCTCCTCCATCTCCGACAACTCCGCCTCGGCCTGGGCCACAAAATCCACAAGCTCCGACATGAGCATTTCGTAATCGGAGATACCAAGACGCTCCAGCACTTCAGGATAGAGATAGTTCTGGAGGCCGTCGGCTCCTATGCCGACGCCGAGCATCAAGCAGAGGGAATTGGCAAGATGCACTACATCCACGAGATTCTGATGTTTGGGTTCAGTCAGGTTGTTGGGAGAGTGATGATGGGCGACAGCGAACTTATACGGTTCCGGCAACCCCCATTTTTCCACGAGCATTGCTCCGACCATCGCATGATCAAAACCAAGCACCTGTATTTCAGCCTCAAGGAAGGGAATCTGCTGTTCCTCGACCATCTTGACGATGATGCCGTACCCGAAGCGGACGTAGTCGTTCAAAACGACTTTTCCGATATCGTGCAAAAGGCCGCCGACGTAGGCTTCTTCGGGAAGGCCTTTTTTTGTCAGTTGGGAGATATATCGGGACGAATAGGCGACGGTCAACGAGTGGCGCCACAGCATACCCCGGTCAAGAGCATATCCCGCGAGCGGCTTGTCCATTACTGAATACACCGATGCGGCGAGGACAATGCTGCTGATGTTTTTGTATCCCAGGAGCGCAATCGCCTCGGCAACGCTGGAAATATCGCGTGAAATGCCGTATGCCGCGGAATTGGCAAGTTTCAACGTCCGAATCACCAAGCCCTCGTCCCTCGAAAGACTCGCAGCGACATCCTGAGCGCTGCTGTCGGGATCATTCAGCTTTCGCAAGGTTTCCACAACGAACTGCGGGAATGACCGTATTTCTTTTATCTTTCCGAGAATGCGCGTCTTGATCAGTTCTCGGGACCGTTCGTCAATTCCTTCCATCTTCCGCCCTCCTCCATACCATCAGACAACCCCTCCGGACCGGATCGCATTCCACAGAGATCCTCGGGACATCTCGATAAAGTGCCCCTGCTGTAGATTTTTCAACTCCATTTTACCAATTCTTTTCCGAACTAGCACGACCACGTCGCAACCAATTTCCGCGGCCATACGGCGAACTTCGCGTTTTACCCCTTCCGCGAGGACGACGGAAACCCAACAACCGGCAGGTTCCTTGTCAAGCAACAAGACGTTGACCGGTTTGATCAGGCGGCCGTCAAGCAGAGAGCCCGCCATCCATTTCCGTACTTCTTTCCGTGTAATGGCATGGTCGAGCATCGCTTCGTATTCGCGAAGGATGCGCTTCGAAGGATGCAGTATTTCCTGGGCAAATGCTCCGTCGTTGGTCAGAATCAGCAGTCCGCGGCTCTCCTTGTCGAGGCGCCCGACAGGGAACAAGCGGGTGTTCTGGAATTCTGGAGTGAGCAACCCCAACACTGTCGGATCAAACCCGTCCTCTACCGCGCAGACGACTCCCGCAGGCTTGTTCATAACGAGATAACGATGTTCCTGCGGCCGCACTGTCTGTCCGTCCACGCTCACATCCGTATCCGGCCCGACCCTATACCCTGGAAGAAGGACGACCTTGCCGTTGATACGGACGCGTCCGGAAGCGATGATCTCTTCCACTTTCCGCCGGGCGCCTATACCGCACATGGCAAGGAATCTGTTCAGTCGCGTCCCGTTTTCCACGGAGTACTCCTCCTTTGCTTGAAAAGTTCCACCAACCCTCGGGGAAAATCACTCGTCGGTACGTTCATCCTCTTCCACGGGAACGAACTGCGGTTCGTCGGCCGGCGCCAGTTCATCGAGTTCCTCTAAAGTGGGAAGCTCAGAGATTGAAAGGACGCCGAATGTTTCAAGGAAACGATCCGTTGTACGATACAAAAGAGGGGAACCTGTTCCCTTTCTTCGTCCCGCAATACGGATCAGTGTGTGTGAAAGGAGCGTTTCGATCACTCTTTCGCACCGTACGCCCCTGATCTCTTCGATCTCGCTGCGTGTTACCGGCTGATTATATGCGATGACCGCCAATGTCTCCACTGCCGCTTTACTGAGACGTATCTTCTGCGCAGTCGCGGTCTCTCGGAAAGCGCCTACGATTTCCGAGGCATCCTCCGCAGACGCCATCCTCCACCCTCCCGCGGATTCGATTATCGTGATACCGTGTCCATGCCGCTGGAGAAAAGATCGGAGCTCCTCCAGCTCCGATCGNNAGTGCGAGAAAAGTCACGACAAAATTCGCCATCGATCGGTTTTCGCGGAGGAGGAAGGAAAGACGAAGCGTGCCGTCTGCGGTCAATTCAGAAATAATCTCTGAAATCTTCCGTTCAATTTGCTCCTCTTCCGGAAGCGACGACGGGACTCCGCTCCAATCGTCCTCGTCCTCGAAGATGTATGCCGCCGCGGCTTTCATCCGTCGTTTCGAATCCCTTAGGCTCCACCAGAGACGGCATAGAGCAAACAAGTCGCCAAGGTCGTATGAGGGATCTTCATCCTCTTCCTCGGAGAGAATACGGAAGAAAAAACGGTCGCGCTCCTCTTTAAGAGTTGCAAGATCCCATGCCGCAGAGCGGTAGGGGCGGTACCTCGATAGTTTTTCAAGGACCTCTTCACCATGATCGTGCTCGGGTTCGTCGCCTTCACACGGTGATTCGCGACCCGGAAGAAGGGCGCGAATCTTGTTCAAAACAAGAGAAGCCGCCATCAGCATGAACTCCGAAACTACCGAAACGGAGACCTTGTTCGTGTTGGCCAGGTAGGCGCCGTAAATGCGGACGACCTGACCGACGGAAATGCTGGCGGCTTCCAGTTCCCTGCTTTCGACGAGCCAACAGAGCAAATCGAAGGGACCGGAGAAACCGTCGATCTCCGCTTGGAACTCCGCAAGTTCGCCCCGGCGCTCCTCCACTCCTACCCTCTCTTGAAAAAGCCGATTGCCTCGATGACTTCGGCGATCGTGCTGCGGGCGACTTCTCCGGCCTTTTCGGCGCCATCGCGGAGGATGTCCGAAAGCAGATCCGGCGACTTTGCATAAAACGACCGGCGCTCCTGAATCGGCCCCATGACTCTTTCGACGTGAGCCTGCAGTTTCTTCTTGCAGTCTACGCATCCGATTCCGGCTGTCCTGCATCCGGCAGCAATCTCGGCTTTTTCTTCTTCGTTGTTGTTGAAGACCTTATGAATATCCCATACGGGACACTTCTCCGGATCTCCGGGGTCGGTACGTCGTTCTCTCGCGGGGTCCGTGATCATCGGACGAATTTTGTTCCACATCTCCGAAGGAGTATCGGCAATATTGATGGCGTTCCCGTAGGATTTGCTCATTTTCCGTCCGTCCGTTCCAGGAACCTTTGGCGTCGGGGTGAGCATGATCTGCGGTTCAGGAAGAATGTTGCCGAAGAAGGAGTTGAACCTTCGGGCCATCTCTCTGGTCATTTCCAGATGCGCGCTCTGGTCTTCTCCGACGGGGACGATTTCCGCCTTGTACAGAAGAATGTCCGCCGCCATAAGGACGGGGTATCCAAGAAATGCGTAGTTGCTCAGGTCTTTGTTCTGGATATTGAGAATCTGTTCCTTGTATGTCGGGCATCTCTGAAGCCATCCGAGCGGCGTTACCATTGAAAGAGCAAGATGAAGCTCCGCATGCTGCGGAACGTGCGACTGGACGAAGATAACGCACTTTTCGGGATCGAGTCCCGACGCAAGCCAGTCCAGCAAAACCTCTTTGCAGTTCTCCGCTATCATGGAACTGTCCGCGTACTCGGACATGAGGGCATGCCAGTCGACGATGGAGTAAAAACACCGATAGTTCTCCTGAAGCTTCACCCAATTCGTCAATGCTCCCGCAAGATGCCCGAGATGGAGCTTCCCCGTAGGTCTCATTCCGCTGAAAACACGCTGTGCCATAATCAAACCACCTCGAATGGAAATATCCTTTATGTACAAGGTTTTTCAAGAACTTTTTTATTTCGGTTCCGGTACGCCGGCTTCATGCACCGAAAGAACTATATCATACAAAATGCAGGCCGCGAAACATCCAGGAGTATCGCCTTTTCACCCGTTGCTTTCGACACTGTCTCCGCGAGGGCT
>LVBO01000117.1 GCA_001604435.1 Synergistales bacterium Syner_01 | reverse complement strand
GTCGCTAATGGCGCACGCTTCTTTGAAGCCATGCACACGCTTGCACTTTACGAGGCACATAATGAAATGACCTTTTATACCTGGGGCAATGAAGGCTGCATGTTGCCCGAAGGGTCTACACAGGCTTATCTGCAGGATAACATTGACGGACAAAGGCTGGTGCTGCGTCCGGGCGATGTACTGATTTTCGAAGAGAAGCGTTCACCGGCGACAGGGCTGGAGGCTGACGCCGATCCGGCCAGACGGCATGCCGTCCGCCTGACGCATGTAAATCCGGAAGCCGGCATTGATGAAGCCGGCAATCGGACGCCCGGCGAATTGACCACTGACCCTCTTTTCCCCGGCCAATCTTTCGTCGAAATTACCTGGCATGAGGAGGACGCTCTGCCCTTTGACTTGTGCATTCACAATGTGGCCGACCCCGATAATCCCGGCCGGGACAAACCCGTCTGCACCGCATCCGGCAATATTCTCCTGGCTGATCACGGACAAACTCTCAGCGAAGAAATACCGGTTGTGTCGGCAAAGAGGTTCCGGCCTGCTCTGGCTTACTCGCCCGTCACCAGACAGGGCCGCATTCGCCTTGCCGGGAAAAACGGCAGCCTTCTCCCGTTCGATCCCGCAGGATCAGCCTCGTCGGTTATTACCTGGCCGGCGAACGAAATCATTCCCGCCATCCGGCTCGTGCAGACGGATTCTTCCTCTCTGACGTGGAATCCCAGACGTGATCTTCTCGCTTCCAATGCTTACAGCCGGGAATTTGTCGTGGAAACAAGGGAAGACGGGGTATCTTTCCTGCGTTTCGGCGACGGTCTCATGGGCCAGAAGCCGGATAAAAACCTGACCTTCCAAGCCCGCTACCGCATCGGCAACGGTATTTCCGGCAATGTCGGCGCCGAATCCCTGGCCCATCTGGTCATTCGCACGGATTCCGGCCTCGCCGCCGGTTTCGAACCGGAGAAAATCAAAAAGGTGCGCAACCCTCTGGCCGCCCGCGGCGGCCTCGAACCGGAATCATCTGAACAGATCCGCAAATATGCACCCCAGGCTTTCAAAATACAGGAGCGTGCCGTCAACGCTGCGGATTATGCCGCCATCGCGATGCGCCACCCCGATATTCAGCAGGCGGCCGCCACCGTGCGCTGGACGGGAAGCTGGTATACGGTCTACGTCACCATCGACCGCAAAGGCGGCAGGAGCGTCGATGAGACGTTCATCTCCGAAATAAAAGCCTATCTCGACTGTTACCGCATGGCCGGTTACGATATCGAAATCAACGGACCGCGTTTTGTCCCACTGGACATCGTCTGCAATGTCTTCGTGAAGCCCGGTTATTTTAAGATGGATGTAAAAAAAGTGCTTGCCGACACATTCAGCAATCGCCAATTGAGCGACGGAGCCCGGGGATTTTTCCACCCCGACAATTTTACCTTCGGGGAAGCCGTCTACACATCCCGCATCTATGCCGCCGCGATGGCCGTCGATGGAGTAGCGTCGATAGAAATCAAAAAGTTCCAGCGGCTGGGAAAAGATCCCGCCGGGGAAATAGCGAAGGGCAGGCTCTCGGTCGGCCGCCTGGAAGTCATTCGCCTGGATAACGATCCCAATTTTCCGGAAAATGGAAAAATAGAATTCGACATGAGGGAAGCCAATGTCTGAAAATTGTAAAGATTGTGGGAGCACTATCATCAAAGCCGACATGACACCGGTATCCAAAGAACAGCGGCCCGGCCTCGCGGCGCTTCGCTACCGGGTTGGCACTCACAGCCAATTTCAAGAAAGCATGAAGGCCGATATCGCCCGTCATCCCGCGCTGCGGGCACTGGCGACGAGGGAGGACAACGATCCTTCTATTGCCCTTTTAGACGGCTGCGCCGCCATGCTCGATGTGCTCACTTTTTATCAGGAACGCATCGCTGAAGAAGGATTTCTGCGCACGGCCACCGAACGCCGCTCCATCGGCGAATTAGCCGGTCAGATCGGCTATCAACTGGCTGCCGGCGTTGCAGCCTCTGTACCCCTGGCTTTTACGGTGGAAGATGCCCCCGGAGCACCGGGCTGGGCCGTGATCGAAAAAGGAACAAGGCTCCAGAGCATTCCCGGCCCGCAGGAAAAACCGCAGATTTTTGAAACTATGGAAAAACTGGAGGCGCACGCCCGGTTTAACCGCCTGAAACCAAAAACAAGCGAAGTACAAAAAATTCGTCTGGACATGACGGAGCTTTATTTAAAAGGGACAAACCTCCAGTTAAAACAGGGTGACATTCTGCTGATCGTCGGCGATGAACGGCAGGGGTATAAACTCTCGGAAAACTGGGATGTGCGCATCGTGCATACCGTGACGACCGACGCCGATCAAAACAACACAATCGTCACCTGGCTGGAGCCGCTGGGGAAGCGCACTTCCGAAAAGATAGTTTACCCGGCGCAGAAGAATCCCAAAGTATATGTGATGAGGCAGCGGGCGGCGCTTTTCGGGCACAACGCACCGGATCCGCGGATTCTGGATGTTGACAGCACCCTGGTTGCCGGAACGGAGTGGAAGTCTTTTGCCATCAATCAGGCCGCTCAAACAGTCGACCTCGATGCGCCTTATCCCAGAATTCTGAAAGGCGGCTGGATAGTGCTTTCGAAGCCGGGCCTGATTGACGATACTTACATGGAAGCCTATCAAATCAACAGATTGAGCCTGTGTTCACGCAAGGACTTTGCCTTGTCTTCCGACATTACCCGCATTGTCCTGGATACTGGCAACAACCTGGATGAATTCGGCCTGCGCAACACCACCGTTTATGCTCAAAGCGAAGAACTGGAAATGGCCGATGTTCCTTTCCGTTCCGCCGACGGCGAAGAAACCTTAAATGTCAGGCTCGGCGCCGGCATGCTGACTCCCGTGGAGGGTTCGCAAATTACGCTGGATCGATACCTGCCGGAATTACAGAAAGGACAACTGCTGATTGTCAGCGGCAGGCCCGCGCGACTTCAAAGCCTCACGAGCAGCATTTTCGGACTTTCTAAAAAAGAGAGTCTTCCCCTGGGCAGCATCGTTCAGGTTGTCGGCAAGCCGCTCTTTAACGCCGACAAAATAAAATTTTTCGTCAAGAACCCGACACACTTTGTTGACTTCATTGAAGTGGATTCACTGCTGTCTAAGCTTTCGATCAGCCCGCAGGCGCTGGTCGAATATGTTCCGGCGGCCGCCGATGATGAGACCGTCAGCGAAGCGGTAACAATTGAGTCTTTAGGTGAAAAAGACGGCCAGACGGTTGTTTATCTTACCGATTCCCTGAAAAATGTCTATGACCGGGCCACGGTTTCCATCTTTGCCAATTGCGTCCGGGCGACGCACGGGGAAACGAAAAAGGAAATCCTGGGCAGCGGTAATGCCGCGGCGGGCTTCCAGAAATTTGTCTTAAAGCAGACGCCGCTGACATACGTGCCGGCGGCAACATCCGGAGGATCACTGTCCACGCTGGAAATCCGGGTGAACGACATTCTCTGGCAGGAAGTCTCCTCCCTCTACGGGCAGGACGGCCATGCCATGGTTTATACAACGCGCATCGCCGATGATGGTAAAGTCACCTTGCAATTCGGCGACGGCATTACGGGTGCGCGGCTGCCGTCCGGGATGGAAAATGTCACCGCCACCTATCGCATTGGCACCGGGCAAAGCGGGCTTGTTAAAGCCGGGCAAATTTCCCTGCTGATGACGCGCCCCCTGGGTGTCAAAGCAGTAATCAATCCCGGAGCGCCGTCGGGTGCAAGTGATCCGGAGACACGTGATCAGGCCCGTCAAAACGCCCCTTACACCGTTTTAACCTTCGACCGCATTGTGTCGCTGGCCGATTATGAATATTTTACCCGGCGCTTTTCCGGCATCGCCAAGGCCCAGGCCGTCTGGCTGTGGAACGGCCGGAAACGTTTTGTGCACATTACCATAGCGGGCGCCGCCGGCTCTGAAGTCAGGGAAGACGCCGATCTTTTCGCCAATTTGAATTTATCCATTAAAACATGCGGTCTTCCGCATCAACATTTTCTGGTGCAGTCCTATACTCCGCTGCTTTTTACTCTCAAGGCGAACCTGCTGGTGGAAACAGGTTATCTTAAAGACCAGGTTGCCGCCGCGGTTAAAAATGCTTTAATCGATCACTTTTCCTTTGAGAAGCGTTCCTTCGGACAAAATGTCGCCGCCAGTGAAGTAATCGCCCTTATTCAGTCAGTTCACGGAGTGGAGATGGTCGATCTGGATTTGTTGCAGCGGGGAAACCAAAGCGGCGACGTCCTGACGGCGCAAAAGGCGCGGTGGGACGCCGGCATTGACAACAGTATCGCCGCTGAACTTTTGACGATCAATCCCCAGGGAATTGAACTTATTCCATTTTCAAATCAATGATGATACCGCGGCGGCTAGGAGGAGGCGACGAGGCGTATTATACATACGTTGAGGAAGCCGACGACAACGCCAACAAAGGTAGCGCTTGATTTGGCAATGGAATTAGCGTGTTGGAGGGAAGTACATTATGACTATAACGCCGGATCAACTCTACGAACTTCTGCCTGCCATTTATCGTGTGCGCGACGCCGAGCGGGGAGAGCCGCTGAAGGCGCTTCTGTCGGTTATGGCCGCGCAGATCAATATTGTCGAAGAGGACATCGATCAGCTCTATGAAAACTGGTTTATCGAGACCTGTGAAGAGTGGCTGGTTCCCTACATCGGGGATTTGCTCGGTGTGCGTCCTCTACAGGGAGCAAACGACGAAGCCTTCAGTCAGCGCGCCTACGTCGCCAACACCCTTTCGTATCGTAGGCGCAAAGGAACTCTCGCCGTTCTGGAAGAGCTGGTACGTGACGTTACCGCGTGGCCGGCGAAGGCTGTTGAATTTTTTGAACTGCTGGCAGCTACCCAGCATCTCCAGCATCTGCGTCCGGGCAAAGGGGGCCCCCTGCAGATTTGCGGCAAAAAGGCCCGAAACGGCCTGGAACTTCTGGGCGGTCCGTTTGAAAGCGCCGCTTATACTGTTGATGTGCGACGGATTGCCGGCGGCAGGGGAAAATATAATCTTCCCAACGTGGGTTTGTATCTGTGGCGTTTGAAGGCTTACACGGTTTTGCGCGGTGAAGCCCGCGCTGCAAATGATGCGCCTCCGGGCTGTTTTCGCTTCCATCCGCTGGGGTATGATGCTCCTCTTTTCAATCCGCCCCGGACGGAAGACGAGATTACGCACCTGGCGGAGGAAATCAACGTTCCGGGAACACTAAGGAGACTTCCGCTGGCTCTGGAGCTGGAAGCCCGCAGAGAATTCATTACCAAAGACGAAGATCCGGTTTGTCTTTATTTCGGTGATGCGCCTGTTTTGGAAGTATTTATCGACGATGCGGATACACCTCTCGCCCCTGATGAAATCGTGATCGCCGATCTGGAAGGTTGGGAGACACCGGGCTGGAAACCGCCGTCAAGTCTCGTTTACGGCAAGGATAATGAACTGATAACTAAATGTTTTGTTGATCCCGTCTGCGGACGCCTGGCTTTCCCGGCGGAGAGCAAAGCGGCTGGGGCATGTGTGACCTATTCCTACGGTTTGGCGAGCGCCGTCGGCGGCGGCCCTTACGACCGTCGGCAGTCGGCGGACAACTGGTATAAGCCGCAGGAACGCGAGGCAACCTGGCTGCGGGAAGTGACAAAGGCAAAAAGCAAAAAAACATTGAAAAACGCCATCGAAGCGTGGAACACCTACAGCAGCGCCACACCCCTGGCCTTCGGCATTATTTTCATTACGGACAGCCGCTCCTATGCGGATCCCCTTCCGGAAATTGAAATACGCGACGGCTGCAAGCTGGCCATCATCGCCGCC
>LVBO01000618.1 GCA_001604435.1 Synergistales bacterium Syner_01 | reverse complement strand
CGGCTTGGAACGAGAGACTTCTTCTTCGACCGGGAGAATACGGCGCGCCTCTGCCGCGCGGCCGGAGCGCGCATGGCGGAGAAGGAAATCGACCGGATTCAGAGCGTCTCCGAAGGATGGGTCTCCGCCATTCTGCTCCAGGCCTCGAACTACATGGAAACGGGGGCGCTCGCGGACGCTCGCGACATGGACGCGCTCGTCGAAACGGCGGTATGGAACAGAATGACCGAGGCGGAGCATGAGTTCCTCCTCGGTCTCTCCCTCCTCGACGCCTTCACGCCCAAACAGGCGGCCATCATGGCGGGGGCATCGACGCTGCCCGAACGGCTGTTCAAGATGCTCAAAAACAGTTTTTTTATCTCGTATATCGCGGATAAAGGAGTCTATGCAGTCCACAGCATCCTGAACGACTATCTGAAACAGCGTTTCGAGAACCAACCCCGCGAATTCGCGGAGATCATGATTCGCAGGGCGGGCGCAGCCTGCGCCGCCGCTTCGGAATACTTTCCGGCCGCGCGTTTTTTCAGCGAGGTTCGCGACTACAGCGCCATTCTCTCTATGCCGCTGACGACAAGTTATTTAAACGAACAGAAAGAAAAAGACATCGTCGGTTTTCTTGAGCGGATCGTCGGGGAATGTCCGGAACAAACTCTTCGCAAGTACCCGTTCGCCGTCCTCACCTTCGCGTTTCAGTTCATGAAGAGCGGCAAAAGGGCGCTTTTTTCGCAGATGGTCCGCCTGTTGCGCTCTATCACGGACGCTCCCTCAGGACTGCCTGAATCGACGGTCTCGCGCATCAGAGGAGAAACCGCTCTGCTGCTCTCCTTTACGGAGTTCAACGATATCGCGAAGATGAGCGCATACCATAGAGAGGCCCTCCTCCATTTGAACATGTCCGAGGACGCCGATCCCCCGAAGACCGTCGTGTTCGGCTCGACGCCGTGGACGTTCGGCGTCGCGTCGGTGCTTTGCCTCTATTGGAGCAAGAGCGGGGAACTCGATTCGGAACTGGCGCTTATGGGAGAATGCATGCCATTGTACGAAAAGTTGTCCAACGGTCACGGCGCCGGGGCGGACAGCGTAATGCGGGCCGAAGCCTGCCTGTACCGGGGCGAGGAGACCGAAGCCGAGGCGGCAAGCCATAAAGCGCTCTACCAGGCCCGGAGCGCTCGTCAAACCTGCATCTTTTTATGCGCGGAACTTGTTCTTGCACGCCTTGCAGTTCTGCGAGGCGACGGAGAGGCATACGCAACGGCCCGCAAGAGCCTGTGCGGATATCGAAAGGAATTCCCCGAAAGATCCGTCGTCCGCATGGTCGACCTCTGTCTTGCCTCGCTTGATCTCTTACTGGGGAGAACCGAGGGAATTCCCGACTGGCTTCGCGACGTTGAAAGCATCAAAAAAACGCTCTATATCCAGGGGCACGCCTGCAGCCTCATACTCTACGGGAAGCTGCTGCTTCTGGAAAAGCGCTCTCCGGAGCTGTACGGGCTGACGGAACCGGCTATGGAACTCGCGCACGGGATGAACTATGAACTGCCCCGTCTCTATCAGCACCTCTGCCTCGCCGTCGCTTACAAAGAAGAAGGACGCGAGGACGAGGCGGCGAATCATCTGTCGCGGGCGCTCCGCATCGCCCTTCCGGACAGGATCTATCTGCCCTTCGCCGAATCGGGGACAACGCTCTTGCCTCTTCTGGAGAAAGCGAAAGTCGACTTCGACATACAGCGGATGACCGCGCTGATCGCTCTCTGCAAGCGGCATTCGTCGGGCGTTGCGTCCGTACGCAGGCACCTTGATCCCGCCGTATCGGTTCTGACGCCGCGGGAAAGGGAAATCGCCCTGTTGGCGAAAGAGCGTTGCAGCACCCGCGAAATCGCATCCCGTCTGTTCATTTCCGAGAACACGGTCAAGTCGGCGCTCAAAATCATTTTCGGAAAACTTGAAGTGCACTCGAAGAACGAACTTGCCTCGCTCGACTTTTAACCAGCTCGGAATACCACCCATTATTCCCCCCGAAAGAGGGGGTGCGGAACAGGTCGTTCCCCTTCAAACTATTGAAGGACTCCGAAACAAAAGCCTCGTTCTACGGGAGTGTGGAAAAATGAGGGTACAAACAGGATATATCAGAAGCGTCAAAGCCCTGCCCGGATATAAACTCGAAGTCGAGATGACTACGGACGCCCACATTGAATTCGACTTCGCCTCCAGGCTCGAAACGATACGCTTCGGCGCGTTGAAAGACGAAAACCTCTTCGCCACGGCCTCCACGGACGGGAACTTTATCACGTTCGGGACGAACGAGGCGGCAAAAATCAGGATTTCGGCGATCGACTTCATGGATCTTGTTCTTGTGGACAGGACGGGCAGCTTTCCCACGGATGAGACGTAACTCCTTGATGC
>LVBO01000617.1:459-1801 GCA_001604435.1 Synergistales bacterium Syner_01 | reverse complement strand
AGCGGAAGATCCACACGACGATACGCGACGTTACGCGGGACATCGCCGACGAAAAACAGTTCAATACGGCTGTCGCGCGCCTCATGGAGCTGCTCAACGCGCTCGCCTCCTTCCGTCCGGAGACGGACGACGAGAACGCGCTCTTCCGGGAGGGCGTCGATGTGCTGCTGGCCTGTCTCAACCCCTTCTGCCCCCACATTACCGAGGAGCTGTGGTCGCTCGTCGGGCATAATGAAGCCTTGGCGAAACTGTCCTGGCCCGAGGTGGAACCCGCGGCGCTCGAGATGGATTCCGTCACCGTCGTGGTGCAGTTCAACGGCAAGGTACGCGAAAAAGAGGAGTTTCCGGCGGGGCTTTCGAAAGAGGAGCTGCAGGAGCGCGTCTTCGCCCTCCCTTCGGTGCGAAAGAGGCTTGAGGGCGTCGAAGTGGTCCGCGTCATCGTGGTTCCCGATAAGCTGGTCAACGTGGTGGTGAAGGGCTAGTGCCTCACCTGAGAATCATCGCGTCGGGCGGCGCCGCGGCGCGCCGCCTTGTCGCGGAGGAACTGGAAGCTCTGTCGAAGAAAGGACGGGCGTTCGCGGGGACGCGCGAAGGGGGCGAGTGGCCCGCGCTCATCGCCGCCGGGCGTTCCGCCGGGCTCTTCGACGAAAAGCGCGTTTCCGTGGTGGAGTCCGCCGAACTCCTCGGCCCGTTTCCCGAGGAGCTTGTCCCGTACCTTGAGGGCGAGGACGCCTCGGAGGTCATTCTTCTCCTCTTCGAGAAAGATCCGGGCAAAGTTTTCTCCCCCGCTGCAAAAAAGAAGATTGCGCAGATCAAGGGGGAATCCGTTCCCTTCTGGTCGGCCCAGCGCAAGCGGTGGTTGCTCGATCTCGCGCGGAAAGAGGGCGTCGCCGTGTCCGACGATGCGGCCGCCCTTCTCGTGGAGCTGCTCGAGGATCCGGAGGAAGTTCGCGCCGAACTGCTGAAGCTCGGTGCGTACGCGCACGGGGGCTCCGTGGACGCCGGAATGGTGAAGGAGCTCTCGTTCGACGAGGGACGGAACACGATGCTCAAATTCCTGGACGCGTTCTGTCAAGCCCGGGCGCCGGAAGTGTTCGCGGCGCTGGAACGCTTCAAGCAAGAGCCGAGTATGCTTCCCCTGCTCACGGGACTGTACAACAGAATACGCCCCGCGCTCTACCTCGGCATCTTTCCGTCGGCGGGAGGGGAGCGGGTGCGGAGCGCGTTGGAGATAAAGGACTACGCGCTGAAAATGGGTCGGGAGGCGCTGCGGCACTATTCGCCGAAAGCGCTGGGAGATCTTTCCTTCGGTCTTCTTGCGCTTTCGTGGAAGGAAAAGACC
>LVBO01000617.1:0-452 GCA_001604435.1 Synergistales bacterium Syner_01 | reverse complement strand
TTCTCTCCGGAAAGCGCCTTCACTCTGTTCGTAATCATGGACTTTCTTCGTGCCGCTGTATTGCCGTGCATAACGCCCTTCACGACTGCCTTGTCGATGACGCTCTGGGCGATGGCAAGGCGCGTCTGCGCGAGAGCCTCGTCCTGGCCCTCCACTGCTTCGAGGACCTTCTTCACGGCGTTCTTGCACCGAGTCGTCCAGAACCGGTTGTAAAGCCTGTTCCTTTCGCTCGTTTTCATTCTTTTTTCTGCTGATTTCTTGTTAGGCATGTACCTCACCTCCTCCCGATACAACCACGACATTCTAGCACGGTTTCTGTTATATTAGCAAGAGAGGCGGAGAAATTTCCCCGGAATTTCGAGTTGCAGAAAGAGGGTACATGATGAGCATTCCGTCGATGGACGTGTTTTTCGGCCCTGAAGGCCGGTTGCAAAAGAAGTTTTCGTCATTCG
>LVBO01000616.1 GCA_001604435.1 Synergistales bacterium Syner_01 | reverse complement strand
CGGTAATTTTGGCCACGAGATCCTCGCCGCCGACAAAATCGGCTCCGGCCTCTTCCGCTTCCTTCATCTTCTCTCCCATGGCAAGAACGAGAACTCTCTTGGTTTTTCCCGTTCCATGGGGAAGCACTACGGTGCTGCGCACCTGCTGGTCAGCGTGACGAGGGTCAACACCCAGACGGATATGGATTTCCATACTCTCGTCGAACTTCGCGGTCGCCGTCTCTTTAAAAAGCGCGATCGCCTCTTTCACGGTGTACTGCTTTCCGTCCTCGATCTTCTGATGCGCCGCATTCAATCTCTTGCTCAACTTCGCCATTCTATTCCCTCCCGGTGGTCAGACAGCCTTGGGGCCTCCCACAAATTCGAAAAACGCTCTCCGTCAATCGACGATAGTGATACCCATTGAACGCGCGGTTCCCTCGACCATGCGCATCGCGGCGTCGACATCGTAAGAATTCAGGTCGACCTTCTTCAGCTCCGCAATCTCGCGCACTTTCGCCCTGTCAAGGGTGGCGACCTTCTTCTTGTTCGGTTCGCCGGAGCCGGACTCCAGGCCGGCCGCCTTCTTGAGCAGCACGCTCGCGGGCGGCGTCTTGAGCACGAAGGTGAAGCTTCTGTCCGCATACACCGTGATCACGGCGGGAATTACAAGCCCTGCCTGATCCGCTGTTTTTGCGTTGAACTGCTTCACGAACTCCATGATATTCACTCCGTGCTGACCAAGAGCAGGTCCCACGGGGGGCGCAGGCGTAGCCTTGCCGGCGGGCAACTGCAACTTGATCTCCGCTATTACTTTCTTCGCCATTCCTCAAAGTCTCCTCTCGTTACTGAAAGCTCTTCCGCACACAGGAAAAAGCAGGAGCCAAGAGTTCTCTTGCCTCCCTGGAATGCGGGCCTTCGCGCTGATATATATCTAGAGCTTCTCAAGCTCCGTATAGTCAGTCTCTACAGATGTCTCCCGGCCGAAGACCGTCACGGAAAACTTCACCTTCCCCTTTTCGGGGGAAATCTCGACCACCGGCCCCACATGACCTTCGAAGGGACCGGACTTCACCTTGACGACATCGCCAGGCCGGAAATTAATCTCGATTTTTGGTTTCGCCTGGTCTTTACCGACTTTTCCCATGATCTCTTTCACTTCTTTTTCAGTGAGGGGAATCGGATGGTTTCCGGAGCCGACAAAGCCAGTCACGCCCGGGGTATGCCGAACGACATACCACGACTGGTCGTTAAGACGCATCTCCACAAGAACATAACTGGGAAAAAGCTTTCGCGTAACCTTCTTGCTCTTTCCTTCTTTTATGGAGACACGCTCCTCCACAGGGACGAGGACGCCAAAAATACTGTCCTCCATACCCATCGTGGCAATTCTCTGTTCGAGATTCGCCTTGACGCGGTTTTCATACCCTGCGTATGTTTGTACTATATACCAGCGGCGCGCTTCAATACTGTCCATGCTTTAAGGGGGTCTTACGGCCCCCTCACCTCCCTGCCGATCTCTGAAATGATCCCGGTATGACTGCCTGGATCGGCAGCGGGCATTTTAACTAAAGAGCCTGGAAAAGACTCCTGTAAGTACCATGTCGACTATCCCGAGATAGGCTGAAACCAAAAGCGTAAAAGCGATAACGACTATAGTTGAATACCAGACTTGTTTTTTCCCCGGCCACGTGACTTTCTTCAACTCGGCCCGGGCTTCCCGAACGAAGGTGAGGATATTTCCCACAACCTCTGCCCCCCATCTTGTTTTGACAATAAAAAAATGGCAGGCCCGGCAGGACTCGAACCTGCAACCCCCGGTTTTGGAGACCAGTGCTCTGCCAATTGAGCTACGGACCTGCAAGCAGAGTGTATTCTACACTACTTCCCCTCTTTATGCAAGGTGTGTTTTCCACACCACTTGCAAAACTTACTGAGCTCGAGTTTCTTCGCCTGTTTCTTTTTGTTCACCGTCGTGCTGTAGTTGCGTCTTTTGCACTCCGTGCACGACATTCCTACGATATCCGCCATTTATACGTGCCTCCTCGATAATGAACTACTCAAGAATTTCGGTGACGACGCCGGCGCCGACCGTGTGGCCGCCCTCGCGCAC
>LVBO01000615.1 GCA_001604435.1 Synergistales bacterium Syner_01 | reverse complement strand
GGAGGCCTCACGCTGGCGAAGGCGCTCCCCTCGCTGGTGAAGGCGCGGAAGATGCTGCCCTCCATACAGGTTCCGTCGCTCCTCGTCAAACTATACTCCACGCAGATCGCCCTGGGGGGACTCTCGGTGATGTTCGGCTCGTCGATGCTCGCGCCCGGGATCATCCCCGGCCTGCTCATCGGCGTCATCCTCGCCGCGAACGGCGGCGTGCTGCTCTACCTGATGCGTCTGCTCTTCCAGCTCGACGCCCTCGCGGAATCCGCCGAGGATGGCGGGTCGGCGGGCGGCGATGCTTTAAGCGAGTGTTCGTAACTACGAAAAAAACAAAAGGAGGTTTTCGAAATGAAAAGCGTGCAGCTGCTGTTCATATGCCTCTTCCTGCTCATCTTTTTCTCCGCCCTGCCTGCCCTCGGCGGAGAGGTGGTCTCGAGCACGGAAGCCGATCGGACGGGAGTGGAGGTCACGGTGTACAACACGGATCTCGCCCTGGTGAAAGACGTCAGGAGCATTCTGCTCAAAGAGGGGCAGGGGGAGCTGCGTTTCATGGACGTGGCCTCGGCCATCAGGCCCGAGACGGTGCATGTGAAGTCGCTCAACGACCCTCGCTCGCTGGCGATTCTGGAGCAGAACTACGAGTACGATCTCATCAGCCCGGAGAAGCTGCTGGAGAAGTTCGTCGGGCGCACGGTGAAGATCGAGGTGTGGAACGACTACCATGGGAAGAAGGAGATCGTTGAGGGCACGCTGCTGAGCACGAACAACGGCCTCGTCTTCGACATCGGCGGCCAGATCTACCTGAACTACCCCGGACTGAAGATCGTCCCCTCCATACCGGACAACCTCTATGCGCGCCCCACCTTGGCGTGGCTCTATGCCAACTCCGCGAAGGAGAAGCACGACGTCGAGGTCTCCTACCTGACGAAGGGGCTGACCTGGAAGGCGGACTACATCTTCGTCCTCGACGACGCCGACACGGCCGCCGACCTCACAGGGTGGGTCACCCTGAACAACAGGAGCGGCGCGGCGTACCGGGACGCGACGCTCAAACTGATCGCGGGAGAAGTGCAGACGATCGCCGACGTCGTTCCTCCCCCCATGTAT
>LVBO01000116.1 GCA_001604435.1 Synergistales bacterium Syner_01 | reverse complement strand
AATGTCGATTTTTGAATGGACGGGGTGCTTTTATGGTTGAAGAGCGCGCCGCCGTCGGTCGAGGCCCGGTTCGACAGAAATGAAGAGTCCGTAATTTTAGGGCTGTACTCCCAGTTCACCATTGCGCCGCCCGCTTCGATCGCCATATTTCTGGAGAATGTACATTTTTCTATTGTCGACGCCGGGCTCTGCGCACGCGCCGCCCCTCCGTTTCCCGAGGGGCCCTGGAAAAAGATGCCGCCGCCCGACCGTGCCTGGTTATACGTAAAAAGAGTATCGACTAACGAGAGCGTGCTTGTTTCGGTCAATATTCCACCGCCGAGAGTGGCTTCGTTGTAGGAGAACTTCGAATCTCTGATGAGCGGAGCGCTCTCGGCGGCGTAGAGCCCTCCGCCGCCGACGGCGCTGTTCAGAGTGAAGGTGCAGTTGGTTATTCTGGGGCTGCTGCCGGAGATGTACATACCGCCGCCGCGGCTTTTATCGGCGGTTCCGTCGGCGCGTCCTCCGGTGATCGTAAACCCGTCGATAACGGGCGAACCGCCGACATCCCCGCTGACTAGCAGCACGTGATAGCTGTTGACGTACCCTTCGTCGGAGTCCATGAGCCCGGAAAGAATGGTCGTGTTCTCTTCCCATTTTCTCTGGTCCCTGGCGGTTTCGTCACCGGCGAAGCCTCCGTAGAGAGATACGCCCCCGTTGACAAGAAACGACTGCTCCTTTGAGGGAGCAACGTCCTGCGATGCGACAAGCGGCCTGTATGTTCCGGCGACGACCCAGAACTCGTTTCCCGGGCCTGCTTCCGAGAGCGTGCTTGCGAATCCCTGTTCACCGAGAGCCTTTTCCCAAGAAGAACCGTCTCCGGTCCCCCCGGGTTTGACTCTGTATACCGCTCCCTCCGCTTGTGAAAACAGACAGGCCGCCGCAACGAACATAAGGAAGCAGCGACGGATATAGAGTGCCGACTTCATAAAAAAACCACCTTTCCAATCGAAATCATGCCGTTTTTCGGGAACAAGGAGCTTTTCCGAAGCAAAACGGCTGTACGCCAATCCGCTTCTCATTATACTCTATGAATTTTTCCATGCAAAAAGGCGGCCGAGCGTTTCGGGCGCCGGCCGCCGTCTTTTCACTTGGTTCCCGTTCTTTACGAATGCGCTACAGCGCGACGGGTTTCAGGTGGGCCAGGAAGTGCTTCAGCCCTTTCACAGGGGGCTCGTAGACCATTTCGAGTCCCCAGCGGATCGAATCGCGCCGCTTGTACACGTTGACGATGCTCTCCGCGACGTACTCGATATGGCTGTTGGTGTAGGTTCGGCGGTTGACCGCGAGACGGAAGAGCTCAAGCTTCGGGAAGAGCCGCTCGCCCGTCTTCTCGTCCGTGGTCTCGAAGGCGAGCGCGCCGAGGCCGATGCCGCGGATGGCGCCCTCGCGGTAGATCTCGACCGAGAGCACGTCGGCGGGGTAGCTCCCCTGCGGAATGTGCGGCAGGAAAGCGGCGGCGTCGATGAAGACCGCATGGCCGCCGGTCGGCTGGATGCAGGGCACGCCGCCCTCTTCGAGCAGGTCGCCGAGGTAGCGGACCTGCGCGATGCGGTGGGTGAGGTGCTGTTCGTCGGTCATCTCGCGGAGGCCGACCGCGAGCGCTTCCAGATCGCGTCCCGCGAGGCCGCCGTAGGTGGCGAAGCCCTCGAAGAGGATGACTCTGGGGACGATCTTGTAGTACATCTCCTCGGTGCGGCAGGCGACGAGGCCGCCGATGTTCACCAGAGGATCCTTCTTGCACGAAACGGTGATCGCGTCGGCCGTGTCCATCGTGGCCTTCAGAATCTCCGCGATGGTCATGTGCGCGCACTCCTTCTCCCGGTTCTTGATGAACCACGCGTTCTCCGCCATGCGCGCCGCGTCGAGGAGCAGAGGAATACCGTGCTTCTTCGCGACGGCGGAAACCTCTCCGAGGTTCGCCAAACTCACCGGCTGGCCCCCGCCGGAGTTGTTCGTGATGGTGACCATGATGAAGGGGATGCGCGCCTTGCCGTACTCCGCGATCGCTTTTTCCAGCTTCGCGATGTCGACGTTTCCCTTGAACGGGTGCTGGTTGGTTCGGTCGAAGGCCTCGTCGATTACGCAATCCACGGAGGACGCCTTGCAGTTGAAGATGTGCCCCCGCGTGGTGTCGAACGGCATGTTGAAGGGGATGACGTCCCCTTCCTTCACGAGCGAACCGAAGACGACGTTTTCGGCGGCGCGTCCCTGATGGACGGGAATGGCGTAGTCGAATCCGAGGACCTCCTTGACGGCCTTCTTCAGACTGAAGAAGCTGTCCGCGCCGGCGTACGCCTCGTCGCCCATCATGATGGCCGCCCACTGCTGCTTGCTCATCGCGCCCGTTCCGGAGTCGGTGAGGAGATCGATGTAGACGTCGGCGGCGCGGAGGCCGAACATATTGAAGCGGGCCGCTTCAAGGGCTTTTTCGCGCTCGTCTCCGCCGGGAACGCGGACCGGTTCTACCATCTTGATGCGGAAAGGCTCGGGGGGTACCTTCACGACCATGAATCTATTCCTCCTTTTCAATTGAGAAAAGATCGGGTTTCTTTCGTTATTCTACCCTATATTCCCCTGTTTTGCTATTTTTTTCGCATCGTCGATGAAAAACTTTTTGCAGCGTGGCGAGGCAAGCGAGAAAACCGTGGAAATCACCGAAGAAGAATGGCGGATGTGCTCTATAATGGACGATATTTTCCGTGTTCGGGAGGTTCGTATGCGTTTAGTGCTGTACAACATCAGGTATGGAACCGGAACAGGATGGAACTATCACTTTCCGTTTCCTTTTTCGGGATGTCTTCGGAGGACGGAGGGGCGCTTCCGCCGTATCTCGGAGTATGTCTCCAAACTGAACCCCGATCTTGTCGGGCTGGTGGAGGCGGATTCCGGATCGTTCCGTCAGAACGGCTCCTGTCAGGCGCGGACCTTGGCCTCGCGTATCGGCGGGGAGTCCGTCTTCGCGTGCAAGTACGATTCCGGTTCCATCGTCTCGAAGACGCCGCTGCTGAA
>LVBO01000115.1:324-2924 GCA_001604435.1 Synergistales bacterium Syner_01 | reverse complement strand
AAGCTTGCCGAGCTGGCTCCGTAGGGCGCCGGCAACCGTGCCGAGCGCTTTCCCGACCTCTTCACGCTCGGAAGGATCGACCGCCGTAAAGTACACTTTTGCGTGTTCCAGATCACGGGAACAGTCAACGGCGGTAATGATCGCTTTCTTGGCCGTTTCGTTCTTTATGCGCAGCTCCAGCAGAAGCGAAACTTCTCTCTGAATCTGCTTGTTGATTCTCTGCATTCGAAATGTCGTCATAGCGTGTTACCTCGCGCCAGTGATATAGGATCGCGAACTCCCCGGTCTCCTCTTCGTTGGTTAAAAAAGAGTACACAGCCCGGAGCCGTTCCTCCGCCATAGCAACCCCCGAAGCGGCCGCGGAAACAGCCAGAAAGACCTCGGACCAGCTTCCATCGGGTCCGAGATCCATGGCTGAAACATTCCAACGCCGTCTGATCCTGTCGAGCAGGGATTGCGTCACCTGTCTCCGGTCCTTCATGCTCCTGCTTCCCGATATTTCGAGGGCAACAAACAGGAAACCCGAGTATGGAACAGGAACTCTTCGGTTCATTAGGAGAGATGCCTTTTCTCCTCGATGATCTCGTATGCTTCCACGATGTCGCCCTCTTCGAAATCCTGGAAGTTGGAGAGGCTGATACCGCATTCGTACCCTGCGGCCACCTCGCGGGCATCGTCCTTGAAACGGCGCAGATTCGCAAGGGAACCATCCCAGAGGACTATTCCGTTGCGTATGAGGCGCGCTTTCGCGTTCCTGCGAATAACCCCTTCGAGCACGTAGCTTCCGGCAACATTCCCGGCCTTCGGAACGCGAATAACCTGGCGAATTTCCGCCTGGCCCAGCGTATTCTCTCGTATGGTAGGCTTCAGCATACCTTCGAGCGCGGCCTTTACGTCGTCGATGGCGTCGTAGATGATGTCGTACAAACGGACCTGGACACCCTCGGACTCGGCGACTTTCTTCGCATTTGCGTCCGGACGCACGTTAAAGCCAATGATAACGGCGTTCGATGCGGAAGCGAGCATCACGTCGGACTCGGCGATTCTGCCGACTCCACGATGAACGATGTTAATCCCGACCTCGTTCGTCGCAAGCTTCTCCAAGGATGCGGCAAGCGCCTCGCTCGACCCTTGGACATCGCACTTCAGCAGCAGATTGAGCTGCGGAATATCGCCTTCCTTAAGCTGAGAGTACAGCTCCTCCAGCGTGAGTTTTCTCGGACCGCCCTGCTGGGAGTTGCGAACCTCCTGCTCTTTTTCACTGAGAGCGTCGCGGGCTATACGCTCGTTCTCAACGGCCTTGAAAACTTCGCCCGGCTGCGGCACGGCGGTAAGGCCGAGAATTTCGACCGGCGTGCTCGGCCCCGCGCAGTCGATCGGATTCCCTTCCGCATCGATCATAGCCCTGATCTTGCCCCATGCGGTGTCGAACAGCACGATATCTCCCTTGCAGAGAGAGCCTTGCTGAACAAGAACCGTTGCGACGGGCCCTTTTCCTTTATCGAGCTTCGCTTCCACGACAACGCCTTCGGGGCGGACCGTCGGATCCGCTTTCAACTCCTCCATTTCCGAAACAAGAAGAATCATCTCAAGAAGCTGCGGAATACCCTGTCCCGATTTCGCGGAAACCTCGACCATGATCGTGGTTCCGCCCCACTCCTCGGGCGCCAGGCCGACATCGGAAAGCTGCTGTCGAACTCTGTCCGCTTTTGCAGCAGGCTTGTCCACCTTGTTGATCGCCACGACGATGGGTACCCCTGCGGCTTTGGCATGGTTTATCGCCTCGCGCGTCTGCGGCATTACACCATCGTCCGCGGCGACAACAAGCACGGCAACGTCGGTAGCCTGGGCTCCACGTGCGCGCATCGAGGTGAATGCTTCGTGTCCGGGAGTATCCAGGAAAACGATTCTTCTTCCTTCGTGCATCACGATGGAAGCGCCGATGTGCTGGGTTATGCCGCCCGCTTCGCGGGCGGTGATGTTCGTCTTTCGGATGAAGTCGAGAAGCGTCGTTTTCCCGTGATCGACATGTCCCATCACCGTAACGATCGGAGAACGGGCTTCAAGGTGATCTCCCGAAAAAGTCTTGCGTTTGATGACCGCGCAGGTCGCCGCTTCTCCCTCTTGCTTCGCGTCGTCGCAGGCAAGAGTGAGCACGGCGTCGTACGCTTCGCCGAGGACTTCCAAGCAACGTTCATCTACCGGGCTGTCCGCGGGGACCATCATCCCGGCGGAGATAAGACATTTGACGGCTTCGGCCGGGGTAACTCCCAGGAGCTCGGCCACAGCTTTTACTGTAGAGCCTTTTGACACTTCGAAAGTTTCGGTTTTCGTCACTTTTTGCTCCTCTTTCTTTGTTTTCTGGGTCCCGCCTGAAGAATTGCCCGAGAGCGCATCCTCCACAAGCTGGGCGATTTCGTTGTCAATGGAACTCATATGGCTTTTTACATCGACGCCGAGGTCGACTAGAAGATCGAGCAGCTCTTTATTGCTCTTCCCCAGCATCTTAGCAAGTTCATACACACGGATTTTACTCAATTCTTTCTCCCCCTTCCGCAAGCAGTTGCAGTATTCTCTGCGCAAAACCGCTGCGTAACGGT
>LVBO01000115.1:0-269 GCA_001604435.1 Synergistales bacterium Syner_01 | reverse complement strand
GATTAGAAGAGATCCCGAACGGCGCGCAAATCCAAGAAGCGACAATAGAGCCGCGATCACATGTTCGTTCACGACGTCTCCGCGCGCTCCTTCATTTTTTCTCGTACAACAGCGAGGATTTCCTCGTAGACCGCGTCTTCCACTTTTGATTTCAACGCCTTTGCAAGAGCGTCCTTTTTTCTCGCGGCGGCAAAACACTCCTCGGAAGCGCAGACATACGCGCCGCGCCCCGGCGCCTTCCCGGAAAGATCAAGCCGGACCAGGCCTTC
>LVBO01000614.1 GCA_001604435.1 Synergistales bacterium Syner_01 | reverse complement strand
CCTCTCCCGCCGGAACCGTTCCCTTCACCATTCCGGCGAGGGCGTTGGCCGCGTTCGCCAGGACGACTCTTGAAACTTTGTTGATTCCCGCGATGTCCGTGACGGAGTACATCATGGCGATGTCGTTCGGGCCGACGTAGGGGGCCACGTTCCCCGACGCCATGGTGGAGACCATGATCTTCGGCGTTCCCAAGGGCAGCGCCCGCATGCCCGAGGTGACGATGGAGGTCCCGCCCGATCCGCCGAGACCGACGACCCCGCCGAGGTCGCCCCGGCCCGGGAGAAACGCGGCGAGCGCCTCGCCCATCGCGCCGACGGCCTCTCCCCGCTCCTTCACGGTGTCGAGGAAGGAGGGGGTCGACGGGTGGCACGCCGCCACTTCGCGGCTCGCGATATCCACCGGGTGTTCGTGAGGTTTCGTCCCCACGTCCACGAGGAGCGCCTCGACGCCCGACTGCCGAATGAGATCGGCCACGAACTTCAGCTCCTCGAACTTCGTGTCGCACGTTCCCACAACATAGGCTTTCTTCATTCCGTCCTCCTTGCTGCATCACAAGATACCCCTGTACCGGGGAGAACCGCAGAAACATTATACCCTTAACAGGCCCCGAGCGAGTGAAAATTTCCTCTTTATGGGGGCGATTCGGGACGTTCGAGCCGAGCGCCGGGTACCGCTTCGCGACACGTGCTCCAGGATGGTGTACACATTCTGCGCGCTCTCTGGTTATTCTTTCCGCGAACTGCTAGAATAAAGAAAAGAGTGTGTGTCTATCTTGGTTTACAGGAGATGTCGTCATGAATGCCAGCCTGATGCCGGAACTGCTTCAAAGAATACGGAAAGCTTTTCGTCCGACGGAAGTCCGTCCGGGGGCGCCCCTTCCCAAACTTTCCGGCGTGCTTCCCTACGTCAAGGAGATGAGCGGGTATCCGAGGTTCTGCGGCTCCACCATGGGCGCCGAGATCTTATGGGATATGGATATCATGGAGAAGGCCGCTTCAAAGCCGGGCGATTTGGATTTCACTGCCGAGTACACTGTCGCCGGAAGGCATATCAGAGTACTCGGACGGAATCACCGCTATCTGGACTACCCCGTCAACGTTTTCCTGAACATCTGCATGCTCCACGACGGTCAGGTGGAGATCGTCGACTTTTGTCTGAATCTGCTTGCGGAAATAGCCCCTGTCAACTGGCATGCCCAGACGCTTCCCGAGGAGATGCTGGGGTGCGCGATCGGCGGTAAGGACGCCTATTCCTTCGACAGGAAGAACGAGACCATTACCCTGAACGTCCCCACCGCGGTCTACAAACTCTTGCCCCTTTCGCTCACGTCGGCGTCGGGCGCGGTGGGAAGGGTGCTTTTGCCTCTCTCCCCCGGGGAGATCTTCTACGCGGAGCGGAGGTGAGCTAAGCGAACTCCCCTTTGCAAAAAGAAAAACTTCGTTTTATAATGCCAAGATAAATTTATGAAAGTTTAAGAGGAGGGTCAAAATGAAAAAGTTGTTCGGACTTCTATGCGTCGTTGCTCTTGCAGGACTTGTCGCGGGGAACGCTTTCGCGGCCGATTTTTCTCTGAAGCTGGCGAACGCGGGCCCCGCCGACCCCGAAGACCGTACGGTCATCGCTGTGGAGATTTTCAAAAACCACGTCGAGACGAAGACCGGCGGCTCGGTCAAGGTCGAGGTCTTCCATGCGTCGCAGCTCGGGAACGAGAAGGAAATCCTCGAAGGTCTGGCGATGGGGACCATCGAATTGGGTACCATCACCACCGGACCGGTGCCGACGCTCTTCAAGCCCATCATGGTCTTCGACATTCCCTTCCTCTTCCCGAATCAGGTCGTCGCCTGGGAAGTGCTCGACGGTCCCTTCGGCCGCAAGTTGATGGAGGAGATGCGCAAGAGCACCGGGATTCGGACTCTGGCGATCAGCGAGAACGGCTACCGTCACTTCGTCACCGGCGGCAAGCAGGTCAAGAGCATGGCCGACATGAAGGGGCTCAAGATCCGCACGATGGAGAACCCCGCGCACATGAAGATGGTCGAGGCCCTCGGCGGCGCGCCGACCCCAATCGCCTTCGGCGAGCTCTACATGGCGTTGCAGCAGGGCGTGGTGGACGGCTGCGAGCTGCCCGTGACCCTGATCAACAACGGCAAGTACTACGAGGTGCAGAAGCATGTGATCCTCAACGGACATCTCTACAACCCGCTGATCATGTTCGTCAACGACAAGGTCTGGGAGAAGTTCTCCCAGGACCAGAAGGCCGCGCTCTACGAGGGCGCGCAGCTCTTCAGCATCGCGCAGCGCGCGATCTCCGAGCGGCAGGTGCAGAGCGGCCTGCTGAACGTGCAGAAGAACGGAATGACCGTCTACGTTCCCACGGCCGCCGAACTGAACGAGTTCCGCTCCGCGGCGCAGCCCGCCGTGCTCGATTACGTCAAGGCGCAGGCGGGGGAGCAGTGGGTGAACGAGGCGCTTGAAGCCGTCGCCGCCGCCGAGGCGAAAATGGCGGAGATGCTGAAGT
>LVBO01000114.1 GCA_001604435.1 Synergistales bacterium Syner_01 | reverse complement strand
GAGAAGACGGTGGACTCCCTGCGAAACAGGGAGGTCCACGGAGAGCGCGAGCGCGCTTTCGGCGACGGCGCGGACCGTGAACGCCCCTTCCGCGACCTGCCCGACCTCGAGTTTCGCTTCGTCGAGTGAGAGCCCCCGGCCGAGCGCGAGCCCGAGGCGGAAATTACGCGACTGCGCGCTGTAGCAGGTAAGGACGAGATCCCCCATTCCCGCGAGTCCCGCGAGCGTCAACGGATGGGCTCCAAGCGCTTCGCCGAGGCGCATGATCTCCGCAAGTCCCCGGGTTACCAGCGCAGCGCGTGCGTTTTCCCCCAATCCAAGAGCGGAAGCCATTCCGGAGGCGATCGCCATGATATTCTTCACCGCGCCCCCCGTTTCGGTACCGATGACGTCGGATGACGTGTAGATCCGCAGTCTCTGGGTATTCAGCGCCGATTGCCAGAAGAGAGCCGACGTCTCGTGTCCGGAGGCCGCGGTCAGTGCGGTCGGGAGGCCTTGCGCCACCTCCCCGGCGAAACTCGGCCCGGAAAGGACGGAGTAGCGGACTTCCGGAAGCGTCTCCGCAACGATAGCGCTGATTCTGGCTCCCGTGCCGATCTCGATTCCTTTCGCCACGTTGCAGACTTCCGTCTCTTTTCCGCTGAACGGGGCGAGCGTCGGAAGGAAACCCCGCACCGTTTGCGTCGGCAGCGCGAGGATCCAACGCCGTGAGAAGAGCGCAGCCTCCTCGGGATCCGAGGTCGACGAGATCGCCTCGGGAAGAGCGATCGACTGGAGATAGTCCGGGTTATGCGAAGACGCGTTGATCGCCCGCGCTTGTTCCGAGCGACGGCACCAGAGCATGACGGAGTGTCCGCTCTTGGCTGCCGAGACGGCGAGCGCCGTACCCCAGGTACCTCCTCCGAAGACTGTGATTTCAGCCATGTCGAGTATTTCTCCTTTCGTGAATCACTCCGCGCTCGCGCGGGCGGCGTCGGGAGTCAGCAGCAGCATCGCGGCGCCGAAGAACATCAGGAGAGAGGCGGTGAGTATGGCCGGTATCAGCGACCCGGTCATGTCGCGCAGAAAACCGGAGACGAGCGGCGCGACCACCGCCGAGGACATGACCGACGCGTTGAAGAAGCCCACCGCGGCGCTCATCGAACCGGGGTGGCGTCTGCTCACGATGTCCCCGATCCATGCGACCGCAACGGGCGAGAATGCCGTGTTGCTGAAGATGCCGAAAAGCAGCAGCGTGGAAACAATGAGCGGGGCCCCTTGGACGCGGGTGAGCAGGAAGAGCGCCACGCCGCTCGCCGGCAGCACGAGGGCGGCGATTTTTTTGCGGCCGAAGCGGTCGGAGAGCCTGCCCCAGAGCACGCCTCCCGGAAGCGCGGAGAGCGCGATGAGCCCGGTATACAGCCCCGATCCGGAGAGAGAAAACCCCCGCTCCGCTTGCAGGAACGTCGGCCCCCAGGTCGCGGCGGCCCAGAAACCGTAGAGCGAGCAGAACGTCGCCATGTTGATCTTCCAGATATCCCTGTCCCGGAAGAGGCGCTTATAGACGGAGAGCGAAGGAGAACCGCCGATATTCCGCGTGTCGGGGAGAAAACGGAGAAATGCGAAGAACATGAGCACCGTCGGCACGGCGAGCACAAGGAACGGCGGCCGATAGTGTCCGAAGAATTCGTAGAGCGGTCCGCTCACCGCCATGCCTCCGAGGATGCCGAGCGCCATGCCCATCCCGATGAAACCCGAGTTGATTCCGCGTTTCTCCGGCGGAACGGTGGCGAGCATCGTCCCGAAGCAGCACGGATAGTACGCTCCCGCGCCGAGTCCGTGGAGCGCGGAGAAGAGGAGCAGCAGCGAGTACGTGTTTCCGAAGAGTCCGAAGCCGAGGATACCTATTCCGGAGAGCGCGAACATGAAGATCAGCACCCGTCTGGTTCCCCATCGGTCGGCCGCCAGCCCGCTCGGGATCTGCAGCAGAACGTAGAAGAGGAAGTAGGCGCTGGTGATGGAGCCCGCCTGCGCGGACGAAATCCCCAGCGTCTCCGCGATGACCGAGAGGAGGGGGTAGAGGGCGGTACGGTCGGCATAGAGCACCGCCCAGCCGAGAATGAGCACGAGAATCATACAACGCATCTCCTTCGAAGTGAAAGTCACTTTATTGTATCCGTTCCGGCAAAAATTGCCAGACCTTCGTTTCAACGATACAATATGAGATGCATGAGAAACGGTTCGCGTAGAGAATTCCAGGAAGAAGAAAGGAGGCGCCGCGCTTGCCCTTGGAGGAACTGTCACGAAAGCTGAAAGAAATACAGGACAAGATGAGCGAGGCGCTGCACTACAGCATCGACAGCATCTCGTCCCTCCGCGAGGAGGAGCGGGAGCGGCTCTTCGAGATCCGCACCCGCAAAGAGGATCTTATCAGGGAGCTCAACGAGGTGATTGTCGCGGCCGACAAGGCGGAGAGCGAGTATCGCCGGTCGCGCGAAGAACTCCTTGGCGCCAGCCGCTCCGGGAACGAAAAACGCGAGAAAGACGCGTACGAACGCGCCATGCACCTGATGAAGATACGGGGAGCGTTCGAGGAGCGCGAGAAGTTGCTCGCCCGGCAGCGGGACGACCTCGCCCGCGAGGAGCGGCGTATCGAGAAGCTGCTCGCGCGGAGCGAGGAGATGGGGAACCGCTTCCGGGTCGCGCTGAACCTGCTGAGCATGAATCTTGAAGGGGAGAGCGAAAGCGAAAGCGCCGTCTCCTCCGACGAGAGCGGGCTTCTCGCAGGAATGCTGCTTGCGGAGCGGGAGAGCGTCTCGCTGTCGCGGGATCTCCACGACGGCCCCATTCAGAAGTTTTCCAGCATCGGACTGATGATCGACCTCTCGAAAGAGTTTCTCGACAGAGGAGATTTCGTCCGTGCGGGCGAAGAGCTCGGACGAACGAGGGCGCACCTTGCCGACGCCCTTCTCGAAGCGCGTTCCTTCCTCTTCCAGCTCAACCCCTCGGGGCTGAAAGACGGCCTGCACACCCCGTTGAACCGGCTTGCCTCCCAAGTGCGCTCCTTTTCGGGGTGCGACGTTCGGTTTTCGATCGAAGGGCGAGCGGATGTCCTGCCGCTCCAGGTCCGTACGGCGGTCTTCAAGATCGTCCAGCAGGCGGTGATGAACGCGGTCCGTGCCGGGAAAGCGAAGAACGTGAAGATAATGGCCTGCATCGGCGTCGATGTTCTTCGGGTGAAGGTGGTTGACGACGGCGTTGGTTTCGACGTGGCGAAGGAGCGCGATCTGGCCGAGGAACGGGGCACGTGGGGGCTTGTGAACATGGAGGAGCGCGCCCGCCTGATCGGAGGAAGCGTCTCCATCGCCAGCGAGCCGAGCAGGGGAACGACCGTTCTTCTCGAAACGCCGCTGCCGAAAAAAGTGTAAACAACATGCGCATGCGCCGCTCCTTCGACGGGGAGCGGCGCATGCGCATGTTGTTTAGGCGCTGAGGCGTTTGGCTTTTCTTCGATCGTTGTCGTCCAGGATGGACTTGCGGAGGCGAATCGACTTGGGCGTCACCTCGACGAGCTCGTCCTCGGCAAGCCATTCAAGTGCCTTTTCGAGGGTCATCTTTCGCGGAACATCCAGCTTCACCGTGAAATCCTTCGTCGCCGACCTGTGGTTGGTCGCCTGCTTGCGCTTCGTCGGGTTGCACGGCATGTCGCCCGGGCGCGAGTTTTCGCCCACGATCATCCCCGCGTAGATCCTGTCCATCGGCGAGATGAAGAGGACGCCGCGCTCCTGAAGGTTCTCGAGCTGGTAGCTCGTGGCCTCTCCAGTGTCCAGGCTGACCAGAGCGCCCCTGTTTCGGGGCGTGATATCGCCTACCCACGGGGCGTATCCGGAGAACCGGGACGACATGATGCCGAGCCCCCTCGTATCCGTCAGGAATTCTCCCCGGTAGCCGATGAGTCCGCGGGTGGGGACGGAGAAAAAGATGCGCATCAGCCCCGTGCGGAGGTTCTGGATCTCCTGCACGCGCGCCTTGCGCCTCGAGAGCTTCTCGAAGACGACGCCCTGGTACTCTTCGGGGATGTCCACGACAAGATCCTCCATCGGCTCGAAGGTTTTGCCGTCGCGCTCCTCGGTGATGACCTCCGGCTTGGAGACGCAGAACTCCATCCCCTCGCGCCGCATCTCCTCGATGAGGATCGCGAGCTGGAGTTCGCCGCGCCCGGAGACCTTCACGCCGTCGGGACGTCCAAGGTCTTCCATGCGGAGGGCGACGTTCACATGCATCTCGCGCTCCAGGCGCGCCTTGAGCTGACGGAGCGTGATGGCCTGCCCCTCCTGTCCGGAGAAGGGACCGTTGTTCACAAGAAAGAACATCGACACCGTCGGCTCCTCGATGTCGAGCGGCGGCAGGGGGAAGTTCTCCAGCTCGGACGAACAGAACGTATCGCCGATGCCGATCTCTTTGGGGCCGGAGATCCAGACGATATCGCCCGCGCCGGCCTCTTCCACTTCAAGGCGTTCCAGACCCCGCGTGACGAAGATCTGGACTGCCTTGGTCCGGTCTTTCCCGGCGATGACGAAGTTCTCGTTCTCCTTGTCGCTTCTGTCCTCCCAGGCCGTCATGGTGCGGAGGAATTCCTCCCCCTTGCGTATCTTCCCCTGGAGAATCTTCCCGCACCCCATGCGCCCGGTGTACTCGTTCCAGGCGAGCGTGCTCACCTGCATCAGGAAGGGCGACTCCTCGTCGGCGAGCGGCGGCTCCACGTACTTTATGATGGCCTCGAAGAGGGCGTCCATCCCTTTGGATTCGCCGCCCTCGATCTCATCGAGTTCTTTAACGGCCCAACCGGCGAGCCCCGACCCGTAGAGGACGGGGAAATCCGCCTGCTCGTCGCTCGCGCCGAGTTCGAAAAAGAGATCGAATGTTGCGTTGAGCGCAAGCACCGGGTCGGCCTCCTTGCGGTCCACCTTGTTGATATAGACGATCGGCTTGATTCCCATCCGGAGCGCATGCGAAAGGACGTACCGGGTTTGGGGCATCGGTCCTTCTCCGGCGTCGACAAGGAGCAGCACGGAGTCGACGGTGGAGAGGATGCGCTCCACTTCGCCGGAAAAGTCCGCGTGTCCCGGAGTATCGATGATGTTGATCCTGTACCCCTTCCACTCCACGGTGCAGTGCTTGGCGCGGATGGTGATCCCCTTCTCGCGTTCCAGCTCGTTGTTGTCCATGAAGCGTTCTTCGACGCGCGCGTTTTCGCGGAATACCTGGGCGGCCTTGAAGATGGAATCGATAAGGGTGGTCTTGCCGTGGTCGATGTGGGCTATTATTGCGATATTGCGAATGTGTTCGGCTCTTCTCATTAAACTTCGTTCCTCCGAATGCGGTCCTGGCTTGATTATTTCAACCGCAGGGAAAGCATGATACAACCTGGAGCCGCTAAATGCAAGAGAATTCGGCGGAAATACGAATTGAATCCTCTCAACGCGCAGTGTTACACAACTTTTGCCGGAACGCCACACCATTGTAACGCTCCGATGCTATCGTCTGTTGGTAAAAAAGTAGACTTTCAAGCCGGGAGGCGGACGTTCATGAATTCATTGTGCTGCGCTGAAGGGGCAACCGAAGTCGATCTGTTGCGGTCCCTCCTTCAAGAGGGGGGAATCTCGCCTGTCTTTCAGCCTATTGTGGATACGGCGACAGGGAGCGTGTACGGCTATGAAGTTCTTTCGCGCGGGAAGGCGCCCCTTGAGTCGCCTCCCTCCTTTTTTTCGGTGGCGCGGGCGAACAACCTGCTTTGGGAGACGGAGCGCGCATGCAGAAAAAATGCCTTGGCGACCATTCGGGATTCCGCGGGAGCGTCGGCGCTGCGTTTTTTCATCAACGTCAGTCCCGGCGTTTTTACCGATCCTCGTTTCAGAGAAGTATTCACCGCGGAGACGCTCAAGCCCTACGGTATAGCGCCGGAGCGGGTTGTTCTGGAGATCACCGAAAGCATCCCCGTCGCGGACTACGGCGAGCTTGAGAAGGTCGTCGCCTGTTTTCGCGAGCGAGGTTTTTCCATCGCCATCGACGACCTCGGCTCGGGCCATTCAGGGTTGCGGACGCTCAGCATCTGCGCGCCCGACTTTTTAAAACTCGACATGGCGCTTGTGCAGGGGATTTCGATGGATCCGTACAAGAAACACGTGGTTGCGTTCCTGTGTTCCTTCGCCTCGGCGGTTGGCGGTAAGATCATCGCGGAGGGGGTGGAAACATGGGAGGATATGAAGACGCTTCTGGAGCTTGGAGCGCCTCTCGCCCAAGGCTACCTGTTCGCGCGCCCGGCGCCGGGGTTCCAGCGTCCCGCGCCGTTCGTGCTGGAGCGTCTGGCGTTGTTGCGGAGAGCTGTCTGCAAGGGGGACTGCATCGTGGGAGAAGGACTTCGTTCGCTTGTGATTCGGCGCACAACGGCGGAAGCGGGAGAGATGACCTGCGAAGAGCTCGAGCTCCGTGAGCACATTGGCGAAGCTCGCCATGGAGCGGGAGCCCGAAGAGCTGTATGACCCGGTGGTTGTCGTGGACGACTGCGGACTCTTTCTGGGAACGGTCACGATGAAGCAGATCATCGCCAGAGCGGGGGAGCTGGAGGTCGAACGGGCGATGAGCTGCAACCCGTTGAGCGGACTGCCGGGCAACCGGCATATCCAGAACTGGATCGAGGAGGCGCGGCAGGGGGACTCCTTTACGCTGATCTACGGCGATCTTGATCGTTTCAAGGAATACAACGACCGGCACGGCTTCTTGAAGGGGGACGAATTGATCAACCTGACCGCCTCCATTCTCCGGGAGGGGTTGGACGCACTGCCGCCGGGTTCCCGTCTCGGGCACGTCGGGGGAGACGATTTCGTCTGCGTCTGTCCGGGAACGGTCTCCCCTCTCGCGCTTGAATCC
>LVBO01000113.1:2870-3331 GCA_001604435.1 Synergistales bacterium Syner_01 | reverse complement strand
ACGCCTGCCGCCTCTTGTCCCCTGTGCTGAAGCGCGTAAAGCCCGAGGTATACGTCTTCAAGAACTTTTTTTCCATCGGGTGAGAATGCGCCGAAGACGCCGCACATTCAACCATTCCTCCATTTCGAGAGAAGCTCCGACACAGTAAGCGAAAAAGCTCCCTCGACGGACAGGCGCTCTCCCCCTACGCGTCCGAGCTGGATGCACGGATATCCGTTCCAAAGCACTTTAAAAAGAGGAACTCTGCTCATTGGAACCGCATAAAGCGCGCGTGCGCAGCCTTCGCCGAAGAGCAAAATATCCTTTCGCGTCGGGATGGAAAGAGTAATCGAGGCGCCGATACCGCTCTCCATACTCTCTTTGGCAAGAGCCGCCGCAAGACCGCCTCCCGAAAGAGCGCGCCCGCTATGGGCGGCTTTTGCGGACGCAGTCTTCAAGGCTCTCTCGACAAAGTCCTTTTC
>LVBO01000113.1:0-2823 GCA_001604435.1 Synergistales bacterium Syner_01 | reverse complement strand
GATCCCGACTGTTCCGACCACGGGAGTCGGGAGAATAGCGCCGTCGGGGCTCTCGTTGTACAGACTCACATTTCCCGAGACCACAGGGCAGTCAAAGGCGGCGCAGGCTTCCGCCATCCCCTTGACACACTCTTCGAGCACCCAGTACTGCTCCGGAACCTCCGGGGAAGGAAAGTTCAAACAGTCGGTAAGCCCTGCGGCGCGTGCCCCGGCTACCGCAAGATCCCGGACGCTCCGGGCGACGGTTTCGGCCCCGCCGCGGAATGGATCGAGCGAGCACTTCCACGGATCGGCGTCAAGCGTCATTGCAATGAGCGAATCCCGCCCCTTAATCCTGAGCATGCTCACCGGATGCCCCGGGCCGATCACGGTGTTCAGCTGGACCATCGAATCGTACTGCGCGTAAATCCGCTCCTTCGAAGCCAGCGAAGGGTCGGAGAGAAGAGAGAGCAGCGTTGTGTTCCAGTCTTCGGGAAGAGAAGTATCCTCGACGTCGAACTCCCATCGTTTTTCAAGATCCGCAGGGCGTCGGGATGGCCAGGGGATAAGAGGACAGCGGTCGCCTATGAGCGTCGCAGGAAGTGAAGCTGCTCTCTCCCCGTGGAAGAGGATCGTGTATTCGTCGCCCTCCACGGTTTCGCCGAATTCGGCGCAGTCAAGCTCCCACTTTTCCGCAATCGCCATTACCTCGTGCAGACACGAACGGTCGACGATGAGCAGCATGCGCTCCTGCGACTCCGAGAGAGCGATCTCCCACGGTTCCATATTCTCCGCCCGGAGAGGAATCTTATCGAAGTGCAAGATCATCCCGACGCCGCTTTTCGCCGCGACTTCGCTTGAAGAGGATATAATACCCGCCGCACCCATGTCCTGCATGCTCACGATGAGTTTTTTCTCTTTCATTTCGAGGCAAGCTTCAATCAGGAGCTTTTCTGCGAACGGATCGCCTATCTGGATCGAGGGCCTGCTCGCTTTGTTGTCCTCGGAGAGTTCCACCGAAGCGAACGCAGCCCCAGCGATCCCATCCCTTCCCGTCTTCGATCCGAGCAGAACGACCGCCTGCCCTGGACGGGCAGTGCGGGAACTGACGATCTCGTCCAGCGGAATCAGTCCGATACAGAAAGCGTTCAGCAGGGGGTTTTCGTTATAGGACGGATCATACGCCGTCTTTCCGCCGACAGTAGGTACGCCGACGGCATTTCCGTACCCTCCGACCCCGTGAACGATACCTGAAGCAAGCGACCGCGTTCTGGAATCGGAAGGATCTCCGAAGAAGAGTCCGTCCATCGAAGCGACCGGTCGAGCGCCGAGCGCTAAAATATCACGGATAATTCCTCCAACACCGGTTGCCGCTCCCTGGTACGGAGCTACGGCCGAAGGGTGATTGTGGCTCTCCGCCTTGAACGCTGCGCCGAGCCCGTCTCCGAGATCGACGATTCCGGCGTTTTCGCCCGGTCCGAGGACCACGCGATCTCCGTTGTTCGGAAAGAGCTTCAACAAATTCTTCGTCGACTTGTAGCTGCAGTGTTCGGACCACATAACCCCCATGATGCGGAGCTCGCATTCATTCGGCTCCCTACCCAGGACGCGGCGGATCTCCTCGTATTCGGTCTCGCGAAGACCGGTTTGTTTGTACTCCATCTTATCGGCCTCCCTTTGTAAACGATTCGAGGATCGATCGCCAGAAAAGTCGGCCATCCTCTCCGCCGGTCAGCGCTTCGCTCGCCCTTTCGGGGTGCGGCATAAGACCGAGGATATTGCCCTGTTCGTTGACAATCCCGGCGATGTTGTTCGCCGAACCGTTGGGATTCGCATCGTCGCCGGTCAGCCCGTCGGGATCGCTATAGCGAAAGACAACTCTCGCGCGATCTTCAAGAGCCTTCAGTTCCTCTTCAGGCAACGTGTACAGTCCATCTCCGTGCGCGATAGGAAACTGAACAACCTGCCCCTTTGAAAAGAGCGTGGTAAACGACGTCGATACGTTCTCCACACGCAAGAAACAGGGGCGGCAGACGAAGTTGAGCGTACGGTTCGGAAGAAGCGCGCCTGGAAGCAACCGAGACTCTGTCAGAATCTGGAACCCGTTGCAGATTCCCAACAGCAGACCTCCACGCCGCCCATGTTCGGAGACCGCTTTCATGATGGGAGAACGAGCCGCCATCGCGCCGCAACGAAGATAGTCCCCGAAAGAGAAACCACCGGGGAGAATGACAAAATCGGTGTCTTCGGGAAGCGTCGTCTCTCTGTGCCAGACTGCTCTGACCTTTGTCCCGAGACTCCCGGCGACGGCGTGCATGACATCGTGGTCGCAGTTGCTGCCGGGAAAGACGATGACCGCCGTGTTCACTTACTCCCCCTCCACTTCGATACGGAACCGCTCGATAACGCTGTTTACCAGCAGATCGTCGCACATTTTTTCGGCCTCTCTCCGAGCACCCTCCGCAGATTCGCTTTCCACCCAAACCTGAATGTACTTTCCGACCTTGACCGAACGGAGCGCGCCGTGCCCCATGCCTGCGAGAGAACGTTCGACCGCTTTCCCCTGGATATCGAGCACCCCTTCCTGAAGCTCGATAAAAATGGAAACGCGGTACGTCATCGAGCTTCCTCCTCTTTCCCGGAGGAAATTCGTCTCCAAATTTCCTGATACGCTCCAAGAACATCTCCCAGGTCCTTCCGGAAACGGTCTTTGTCGAGGCGGTTCTTCGTGTCCTTATCCCAGAAACGGCATGTATCGGGCGAGACTTCGTCCGCAAGAATCAAGCGACCTTCGGCATCGACGCCGAACTCAAGTTTGAAATCGACAAGTATAATACCCAACCC
>LVBO01000112.1 GCA_001604435.1 Synergistales bacterium Syner_01 | reverse complement strand
GGGTGAGATACGTGGATAATGTTTTGAACAATTTCGATATGTGGATTGCGTGCAGCATCATGGTCATCGCCGTCGTAGGGCAGGCCGTCGTCTTTTTCCGCGCCGGGCTGAGAAGGGCGAGGGAGCTGAACATCCCCAAGGAGAAGCTTGTGCACGGCTGTCGTTCGGCCGCCATCACCGCCGTCGGCCCGACGCTTTCATCCTGTATCGCGCTGCTCGCCCTGGTCGCGGTCATCGGCGGCCCTTCGGCATGGATGCGCCTCAACGACATCGGCGCAGCCCGCACGGAGATCGCGGTGGCGTCCATGGTGGAGCCGGTGGTGCCTGCGGGGTCCACGCCCACGGTCAAGCTCGCCTACACCCAGTGGGCCATGGGGCTCAACAACATGGGGTGGATGATCGTCGCTCTCGTGCTGACTCCGTCCATGGGAGGCGTTCTCAAGAAGATGAACAGCAGGTTCAATCCGACGGCGGTCAAGATGGTGATGCACGGGGCCGCGCTCGGTCTTTTCGCCAACCTCCTCGCGGGAGGCACCCTCGGAAAGCCGCTTCCGTTCTGGTACGCGGCGGCGGCGGCCGTGGTCGCCATGGTCCTCATTCTGAAGATCTTCGTCAAGAATCAGCGTATGCTCGAACTGTCCCTCGGTATCGCCATGGTCGTCGGAATGGCCGTCGGGGCAATGTACCACTATATGTCGCTCTAAACGCGCGGGAAGGAGAGGAATACAATGAGTAAAGATTTCAATTCGTATATTATCCGGCTTGGAACCGTCACCGTGTCCTTCGCCATCGTGGCGAACTTCATCCCCGCTCTTTGGTTGTGGTTCCGTTACGGCGCCGTTCCGACGTTTTCCGAGATCATGACGATGTGGGGCATGGTGGCCGCCGCTTTCGGAATGAGCTGGCTGGTTCAGAATCTGTCGTACTACGGAGGACTGGGATCGGTGGGAACCTACGTGTCGTGGGTCTCCGGGACGGCGGCCGATATCCGGATGCCCGGCATCACGATGGCGCACAAAGTGACCGGCACGGAGGCGAATACTCCCGAGGGCGACGCCATCGGCGCCATGGCCGTCTCCACGACCGTTTTCGTCAGCGTCACGCTGATTTCGATATTCAGCGTCATCGGCTCCGCGATCATCCCCTTGTTCCCCGAGTCGGTCAAGACCTCCTTCAATTACATCCAGCCGGCGCTCTTCGCCTCGGTGTACGCCAGCATGTTCCCGAAGGACCTGTTCGCGGCGGTGCTGACGCTTCTCGGCTCGTACGCCGCGTTCGTGTACCTTCCCCCGCTCGGACTGCCCAAGGTCTATATGATGCTGGTCACGGTCGGTCTCGGAATGATCGCCGGCTACCTCGGCTTCAGACTGAAGAACAAACTTGCTCTGTAAAGGAGACGAAGGAATGTACGATGTAAAAATCACCGGCGGTACAGTCGTCGACGGCCTCGGCGGACGGGGATACCGCGCCGACGTGGGAATCTCGGGCGACATGATCGCGTCCATCGGCGATCTGAGCGGCGCGGAGGCGAAAACGACGATCGACGCGACCGGAAAAGTCGTCGCTCCGGGGTTCATCGATATGCACACGCACTCCGACGTATCGATGGTGTACGACCGCAAGACGAGCAGTAAAATCCGCGACGGCGTGACGTCCGAAGTCATAGGCAACTGCGGCATCGGGGTCGCTCCGGTGAGCGAGGAGAGAAAGGAACTGCTCGTCGCCTACCTCGGAACCCGTCTGGTGGGGAGTATCCCCGTGACGCTGGAGCTTCCGTGGAACAGCGTGGACGACTATCTCGGCTACTTCGAGAAAAATCCTCCGGCCGCCAACGTCGTCCCGTTACTGGCCCACGGCGCCGTCCGCATCAACGAGATGGGGTTCGCCAAGGAGCTTCCGACCCCCGCGCAGATGGACGCCATGAAACGCGAGATCGTGAAAGGCATGGAGGCCGGATGCGTCGGTCTGTCGAGCGGGCTTGTGTACATGCCGGGGGAGTACAGCACCACCGAGGAGCTTGCCGAACTCTGTTCGGCGGCGGCGCCGTACGGCGCCTTCTACGTCACGCATATCCGCACGGAGAGCGACGGGGTCTTCGAAGCGCTCGAGGAGGCGATCGCCATTGCGTCGAAGGGGGGGACGCCGCTCCATGTGTCGCATCTGAAGCTGGCCGGCGTGGACGTCGCCGGCAACGCGGACAGGC
>LVBO01000111.1 GCA_001604435.1 Synergistales bacterium Syner_01 | reverse complement strand
CCGCTCCATGTGTCGCATCTGAAGCTGGCCGGCGTGGACGTCGCCGGCAACGCGGACAGGCTGCTCGGGATGATCGACAAGGCGCGCGCCGACGGTCTGGACGTGACGTTCGACGTCTACCCCTACGATATGGGATGTACCTCCCTGGGCGCGTGCATGCCTCCGTGGGTCTTCGAAGGCGGGGTCGAAAAGCTCCTCGAACGCCTGCGCGACGGGAGCGTGCGGGAGCGCATCAAGAACGATATTCTCAAAGGAATCAAGGGGTGGCAGAATTTCACCCACGCTTCGGGCGGATGGCAGAATATCGTCATCGCCACGGTCTACACCAAAGAAGGCGAGAAGTATCTCGGCAAGACGATCGAGGAGGCCTCCGCCATGGAAGGCAAGGACCCCTTCGAGTTCGTCTTCGACTTCCTGATCCAGCAGAAGAGCCGAGTGCAGATCCTTGTCAAGATGATGCTGGAGGAGGATATCGAAAAGATCATAGGGCATCCGCTGTCGATGATCGGCTCCGACGGGATGAGCCTGTCCACGGAGGGGATCCTGGGTACGGGAAAGCCGCACCCGAGGGCGTTCGGCACGCGGGGGCGGATTCTGGGCAGGTATGTCCGGGAAAAGAAGCTCCTCTCGTTGGAGACGGCCGTCGAGAAGATGACCTCCATGCCCGCCGCGCGTTTGCGCCTCGACCGCCGAGGTGTTCTGAAAGAAGGCTATTTCGCCGACGTGACGGTGTTCAACCCGGACACGGTCGAGGATCGGGCGACCTATCAGGATCCGAAGCAGTATTCGGCGGGGTTCGACGCCGTGATCGTCAACGGCGAGATCGCCTTGAAGGACGGCGTGGAGAGCGCGGCGTTCAGCGGGCGGGTTCTGAGGGCCCGCCGGGAGGCGTAAGCGGCTTCCCGCCAGAACGGCGATCCGCGTTCGGGAAAGAAGCACGAAAAAACGTACGTGTTCGAGTCCCCTTTCTCCTTGGAAGCGAAGGGGGACTCGAAACATATCTCCTCTTTCCGGTAGCGCGCTCGCGGAAAGAGTATCATAGTCATCGACGCGTACGAAACGCGCTTCGTCTTTTCGTCTGCGCGTCCGAAAAAGATTGGCGAGGTGAGTGCGGTGAAAATCGGTTTCGTTATTCCTCAAGGTGCGGAGAGTCACAATATGTACTATGCAAAAACGAAAGCGGTCATGGAGGAAGACTATCCCGCCCATAAGCCTATCTACTTCTTCTACGATAATTATGTCGAAGCGCCGGAGCTTTTGGGAGATCGTCAGGAGGATCTCGACGCCGTGCTCTTCGGCGGTTCGGGGCCGATGGAATATACTGCGGAGCGCCTTCCGCAGAAGACGATCTGGAGCTGCATACCGAAATCGAGCAGCGCGTTGCTGCGCGCCCTGATGGAAGCCGGACAGCGCAAGTGGAAGCTTGAACGCATCTGCTTCGATTCCTACAGCAGGGAGTTTTTGCAGGAGGTGTACAGCGAGATCAATTACACCGAGGTCGATATACGCAAACACCTCACGACGGGCATCATCTCCCACGAGGTAAGCCAGAACGAAAGAGCTCTGGAGTTTCATATCCGCAACTTCGAGAGCGGGCTCGTCGACGGGTGCGTCACGGTGCTTTTTTATGTGCACAAGGCGCTGACCCGGGAAAAAATACCGAATATCCTCGCATATCCCACGAAAAACATGATCAGGCAGCAGATTCATGTCGTGGAGCAGCTTTATCAGGCTCGCAGATCGCTTCCGGGCAATATGGCCGTCTGTCTCGTGTCGCTCGATCTGCCGAAAGAGTATTCGATGGCGCTGCAAAGCGATTACCAGTTCATGATCGAGCGGACGAATATATTGAAGCAGATTTACAGGTTTTCCGAGCAGGTCAAAGGAACCGTGATGGAACTGTCCCCTCATGAGAGCATCGTGATCACCAGCCGAGAGATCATGGAAATCGCGACGGAAAATTACCGCGCGTGGGAGCTGTTGGACTGGATGCACAATAACAGCGTCCGCACCATGTCGGTAGGGGTGGGGTACGGCGAAACCGTGGCGGCGGCAAAACAAAACGCCGCGCGGGCGCTTTCGAAAGCGATGAAGCACGAGAAAAACTCGGCGTACGTAGCGCTTGATTCGGAGCAGTTCGACGGCCCTTTCAGAGCAAGAAAGGACGCGGCCGCCTGTAAAAACGACCGGACGGAACACCATGTCGACGTCAAACTCCTCAAAGTCGCGGAGATGTCGAACGTGAGCGTCGACACGGTCTATAGGCTGTATCGTTTCGTGCACGGCCGCCAAAATCGCAGCTTTATTCCGCGTGAACTGGCCGTCTTTATGAATATAGGCAAGCGGAGCGCCGACAGACTGTTGGAGAGGCTCGAACGCAGCGGTTACGCGACGGTCATAGGGCGGCGCATGAACAAGGGGAGCGGCAGGCCGACGCGGATTATGCAGCTTGATTTCAATATCGAACGAGAATGCGAAGAGCG
>LVBO01000613.1 GCA_001604435.1 Synergistales bacterium Syner_01 | reverse complement strand
TCATCTCCCTTTTCCTCGCTTTTCTTGTGGCGTCGGCCTTCAGTTACGGCCTTCCGATGGGTCAAATTTTCAGCGCGATGCTCACTCGTTTCGGGATGAACGCGCTTCTGGTGCTCGCTATGATTCCGACTATTCAGGCCGGCGCAGGGCCGAATTTCGGGCTTCCCTTCGGCATCATCTGCGGGCTCATCGGCGCCACGCTCGCCATCGAGCTTGATTTACGCGACTTCACGGCTCTCTTCTTCGCGATCGGCGTTTCCATACCTCTCGGAGCGTTCGCAGGCTGGCTCTACGGCTTGCTTCTCAATCGTGTCAAAGGACAGGAGATGACCGTCGGCACCTATATGGGATTCTCCATCGTGTCGCTGATGTGCATCTTCTGGCTCATGGCTCCCTACACGAGTCCTGAAATGGTCTGGCCCTACGGCGGAGACGGTCTCAGGGTCACCGTCGTCCTCGACGGAAGGATGGAACAACTCCTCGACAGGCTGTGGAGCTTCACGATAGGCACTGTAAGGGTTCCGACCGGCCTGCTTGTAGTAACGGCAATCTGCTGCGTCCTTCTTTGGGTCTTTTTGAAAACCAGAACAGGACTCGCGATGTCCATCGTCGGCTCCAATCCACGCTTTGCCGAAGCGTCGGGGCTGAACGTAAACAAATACCGTATGATCGCTTCGATCATCTCCTGTGCGATGGGCGCCGCCGGTATCGTCATCTACTCGCAAAGCTACGGTTTCATCCAGCTCTACCAGGCCCCGCTCTACATGGCGCTCTACTCCGTATCCGCCATTCTCATCGGCGGCGCTTCGCTGCAGCGGGCGACGATAACCCAGGCGCTGATAGGTACATTCCTTTTCAATGCGCTTCTGGTCATCGCGCTCCCGGTCGCCAACGTAGCCATGGACAGCGATATCTCGGAGATCATGCGGGTCATCATTAGCAACGGCATCATCCTGTACGCGCTCACCCGCAA
>LVBO01000110.1 GCA_001604435.1 Synergistales bacterium Syner_01 | reverse complement strand
CTTTTATTGTCAATGCTATAAAGACATATCCGCCAATGATTTATTCTCATACGTGTAAGTATCTCTCAATCCCGTATCCACTTACCGAACCTCGATCTCTTCAGCCTCTCCACATCCACCGGAAAATTCACCTTCGCTATCACACCCTCGTACAGTTCCCCCGGAGAATACCTATCCGTGTACCTATCCGTCATGGTAGACCCTTTGGAATGCCCAACCAACTGTTGTATCATAGACAACTCAAGCCTGTTCCGTTGGCATTCAGTGATAAACGTATTCCTAAAGCTATGAAACGTAGCTTCCTTCCCATCCTTGTTATACTCCTCATCCTCATTCATCGGTCCACCTACTCCGATACCACGCTTGAACTTGGAGAACCAATGCGAGATTGTTTCCCCGTAGTGCATAATGCCGCTCTTGCTTCTCTTCTCCAATTCCGGGAATAGCAACGTCTCACCCCGCTTCCTCAGTCTCTCCATGTACTCCTTCAATCCGATCTCCACAAGTACAGGATGCACAGGCACAAGGCGTATCGAAGTAGCATTCTTGGTCAACTTGTCTTCCTTATCGTTGATATCGAAGCACAGTATCCCCTGCGATTCCCTCACATCGTCAATCCGCATCTGTCCGATCTCTCCGACTCTAGCCCCCGAGAACAACGCTATCAGCGGTCCCCAGAAGTACCACGACCGAGTAAAGCCGTCTTCCGTGAATCCGTTCTGACTGAATATCGTTCTTATTTCCTTCTCCGTGAATGATCTTCTCCTTGATTCTTCCGCGCTGACAACCTTCCCCCCGCTCGACGCTTTCACTCTCTGGATGATCTGACACGCCCACCCCGGAAGGTCATGATGTACCGTAGCCCACTTGAGAAAACTGTTGATCTCCGTGATATACGTATTCACCGACCCCCGCCCTATCCTGTCCGCTTCCGGTATCTCACCCCTCAGTATCATTCCATCCAACTTCTTCTCCGGTATCTTGCTGTACTTCTTCCATCGCTCATTCTGTCTCGACGGTGAACCCACAAGATACGCCCGGTACTGCTTCAATGCGTCTCTGGTCAACGTATCGACTCTTGGATTCCCGATCAATTCAACGAACCTCCGAAGTCTCGGTACCGTCGCCGCCACCGTTCGCTTTCTCCATTCCCCTTCCGTAGTCTTGAACTCGATGTACTCTTCCACGATCTCCGAAAGGCTTGGCTTCTTCACAGCGTCCTGTGTCTGCACAGTCGAAACAACGGGCGTGCTTTCCCCAAGGGATACGCCAAAGTTTACACCCTCCGTGATACCCTCGCGTTTCACGATGCTTTCAACCAAAGCATCATTGACGCTCATCAAAGGCTTTTCCACGCTCTCCCAAGGCGTTTCAAAAGCCTTTCGTTCATACTCCCAATACTGACAACGAGCTTTCAGCATCTCCCGACAGAGCTTCCCGAAAGTACCCTCATCGGCATTCAATCGCTTCTCTTCAAGCAACTCCACAGCATCCCGCTTCATCCGCTTGACGTGCTCCAAGTTCCACAGGGCTTCTTTGTCGTCGCTCTCAAGATGCCCGATCATTTCAAGGACCGCATCGGTACGATCTTCATCCATCGTCCTTTGAACCTCTACCGGGAACCTTCCCATGTTCCTTCTGTCCTCAGCATCGGAGACGATCTTCTTCAACCATTCCGCTACAAGATAACCTACCTCTTCCGGCTTCAGTTTCTTCACCGTGGTATCACCCCTCCGTACCTTCTCGAAAAATTCCCTGACCATGCTACCACAGATACAGGACAGTCTTTTAGCCTCTCTCTTGTCTCCGGTCCGCAAGGATACCCGAAATTCCTTCTTAGCCATCTTTCCCACAAGATTGTCAGGAACTCTCATCCTGTAGTAGTACCGTGTACCAACGACAAGAAGCCCGGAAGCCATGGAAATACCACGATTATCCATCGTCCTTCCCCTCCAAAGTGTATGAGTATGATGTACGATCCCTCACCTTGAGAGCGGATAAATCCAGTATTTGCAAGGCTTTCATTGTTTTTTGCACAGCCATACATTATAATTGGCCGGACGGAGAACAACGCTGTGTCATTATTTCCCCCGTGCGTTGCGAACGCCGGGGTAGGGAGGCGGTACAATGGGAAAGATAGACGCTCGGGGCAGGAGTTGCCCGCAACCGGTCATGATGACGAAAGCTCATGTGGAAAGAGGAGAAGATGCGATCGAAGTATTTCTCGATAATGCGATCTCTGCATCCAATGTTCAGCGGTATCTTGAAAAAAACGGTTACTTCGTACGGATCTTCGATGAGGAGGGCTCGATCATCATACGCGCTTCCGTGATTACCGAAGCCTCGCTGCCGGACGAGAACATACCTGCGACACAGCAAACAGGCGTTTCAGCGCAGTCCGCTCCCCCGTCTTCGAGGAGCGACTCCGTATCCGCTGCTCCGGCTTCGGTCCGTT
>LVBO01000612.1 GCA_001604435.1 Synergistales bacterium Syner_01 | reverse complement strand
TTCATTTTCGTCGGTCGTGAGCATCAGCGCGAAGAGGTTCGCCTGGATGGCCCTTCCGTAGGCGAGACAGTCGTAGAGCAGTTGCGAAGGGAGAAGTCTGTCGGTGTATATGCTCTCCATATCCTGCGCGGCCTTCGTGTTGAAGCGATACCCCGTGTAGCCGACTACGCCGAGCAGAACGATCATAAGAACGACCAGAAACAGTATCTTGCCGCGGACCTTCATGTTTACGAACCAACGCATGGAAATCCCTTCCTTTCGTTGTGTTTTCGGCAAAAAGTCGCCGGATTCAGTGCGCGGCGAGCGCGAGCTTCCCAAACCCGGCCCCCTCGCCGAAGTTCGACCGGTCCTCGTCCTTTTCGACCCTGAACCGCTCGGTCATCCGCTTCAGCTCCTCGGCGGTCTCGCCGACCTCCTGCGAGCCGGTCGCCACGTTCTCCATCGCCGCGGCCGTCTCCTCCGTCGAAGCCGCGAGGTTCTGCACGTGGTCGTCCGTCGTCTCCATCACGCTCGCCGTCGCGTCGATCAACGCGATCACCTTGTCCGACTCGGCAACCTCCTCGTCGGTCGTCCGAATGATCTTCCGGTTAATGATTTCAAGGACGGATGTTTCGTCTTTCACGGACTTTTTCGGCGGCCGTCGGCGCTGAAAGAACCCCGCAAAAGCCGGATTCACCGATGAAAGTATGCGCGAAATCGGCCGGAGATACATTGCGGAGATCGACAATTTTTCGATTGTAAAGTTTGACAGCTGACAATTCAGCGAGTGAAGGGAGAAATGTTTTTTAAAAGAGGGCGATGCGCGCAAAGGGAGGCGGGGGCGCCTCCCTCTATCTGTCGATCAGATGCAGCTGGTCCAGAAGGATGACGCCCCGCTTGAGGGCGAGCAGGATGGCCTCGGTCTTGTTCTTCGCGCCGAGCTTGCCGTAGACCGAGGTGAGATGCGCCGCGACGGTCCGTTCGGTGATGGAGAGCAGGCGGGCGACCTCGTGGCCGGGGAGCCCCTGTCCGGCGAGGACGAGCACCTCCAGTTCGCGTTCGGAGAGCTGTTCGACGTCGCCCTCCGTCCGGGCCAGCGAGACCGAGGGGTCGAGGTAGAAGTCGCCCGCCGCCGTCTGGAAGATCGCCTTGCGGAGCTGCGCCAGCGGGGCTGACTTGAGGATGAACCCTTTTGCGCCCGCCCTGACCGAGGCCATCACGTACTGGTGGGCGCTGTAGGCCGTCAGGATGAGGACGTTCGTGGCCAGCCCGCGCTTGAGAACGCGCGCGGCGACGTCGATGCCGCTGCAGTCGGGCATTTCGATGTCGAGCATCGCCAGGTCGGGCCGCAGTTCAAGAATGGCCGACCATGCCGACTCTCCGTCCTCGGTTTCCGCGACGAGCTGCATTCCCTCCTCCTTCGCTATCCACGCGGCGAGGCCGGAGCGGGTCAGAGGGTGATCGTCGGCGAGCAGAATGCGTACCATGGCAAAGCCCCTTTCTGAACAAAGAGTGTATGTGCTGCCGCCGTCTTTGCGGCAGCTTTCGGGCACGGCGTTGCTAAGGCCGGAACCATGCTTCGCCTGTCAACGCCTTTCCCCCGGAGAGGGGGGAGGGAAGAGAATCTCGAGGCGGCAGCCTTCGCCCGAATCACGCGAGGACACGATCCGCATCGTGCCGCGGAGCAGTCGGACGCGCTCGTTGATGTTCGCCAGGCCCCTGTGTCCGCTCGTCCGCAGCTCTTCGAAGTCGGTCCCTGCGTAGGCGTCGGCGTCGAAGCCCGAGCC
>LVBO01000007.1 GCA_001604435.1 Synergistales bacterium Syner_01 | reverse complement strand
CCTTCGTAGCGCAGAACACCGGTAAGCTGCGTCCCCGTCCACGACGGGTAGAGGTCGATCTCTCCGGCGGCCATGGCCTGGTGGAGCACAGCGGATCCGGCGAACTCCGTGTTCATGCTCGTGCGGAGCCCTGTGTGCTCCTCGACCAGGAGCTTCGCCATCCAGGCGAGGATGACCGTTTCGTTGACGTTCTGCGAGGCGATACGCAGGCGGCCCTCGTACTTCATCGGATCATCCGCCGCGTTGGCGGCGAAGACAAACCCTGCCATCAGTACGAGCGCGAGAAATAGTGCGAGCAACTTTTTCATGGGACCACTCTCCTTCAGTGTATTTGTGTATCGTTCACGGCGCGGAGCGCGGAGCTCACGCCGCGGAGTTGGATTCGATTTCGGAAGACATACCGTGCCTCTTCGCCAGGCGCTTCGCCCGCGCGGAGGGGTTGAAGTACTCCTGCGCGCGCTTCAGAAGCCAATCGGCCGCAAGCGCGAGCAGCGTCGCGGGGATGGCCCCGGCGAGAATGATCTCGTTCCGTATGGAAGAGAGACCGGAGAAGATGAGCCGTCCGAGCCCGCCTCCGCCGATCGCCGAGGCGAGCGTCNNCCGGTGTACGTGTTCTGGAGCACCGGAAGCATGGCGTAGAGGAAGAGCGCGCAGATGGCGTTGTCGTTTCCTATTCCGAAGACGAAGATCAGGAAGCCCAGCAGAGCGAGACTCGGCACCGTCTGGAAGACGTTCGCCAGCCCGATCACGTACGGGGCGGCGCGCTCGTTCCGCGTGAGGTAGATCCCCAGCGGGACGCAGACGGCGACAGTGATGCCGACGGCGATCAGGGAGATGAGCAGATGCTCTCCGGTGAGCCAAAGAATCCGCTGCCAGTTCCTCCCGACGAAGGTGATGAACAGATCGATCAGGCTCCTCCGGCTCATCGCGATCCCTCCTTTTTCTCTCCGCCGGCGGACGAGGGTCTCTTTCCCCGGAGGCGGTTCATCGCGAGGCGGGCGAGCCCCGCCGAGGTCACGACGCCCAGCAGGCGGTCGTCGGCGTCGAGGATGGGGATGGAGATGTCTCTGTCGGCGAGCATCTGTGCGACGTCGCGCAGGACCGCGTCCTCAAGGTAGAGCTTCCTGTCGCGGGAGAGGCTTTCGACGACGCCCTTGCCCGCGACCGCGGCGCGGCGCACTCGCCCGAGCAGCGCGGCGCCGAGCCAGACGCCGCTCTTCGAATCGACGACGTGGATGAACTCGCGGTCGTTCTCCTCCATCCGTTCGAGCACCGCAGCGGCGCTTTCGGAGGGAAGCGCCCTGGCCCACGGCTCCTCCAGCAGCACGCCGACGGGGTCGTCGGGCGACATCTGGGAGAGCCTGTCCTCGCCGATGAAGTTCCGAATGAAGTCGTTTTTCGGCGCCGTCTGAACCTCCTCGGGCGTGCCGATCTGCTCCACCCTGCCGTTCCGCAGGATGGCGATGCGGTCGGAGATGCGGATAGCCTCGTCCATGTCGTGCGTGACGAAGACGATGGTCTTCCGGAGGTTTTTCTGCAACGATACCAGCTCGTTCTGCAGCGTCTCGCGGCTGATCGGATCGAGCGCTCCGAACGGCTCGTCCATCAGGATGACCTGCGGATCGGCCGCAAGCGCCCGGAGCACGCCGATGCGCTGCTTCTGCCCGCCGCTCAGCTGGTCGGGGAGACGGTAGCGGTAGCGTTCCGGCGCAAGTCCGGCCATCTCGAGCAGCTCGTCCGCGCGCGACCGCATCTTCGCCTCGGACCAGCCGAGCAGCGCGGGGACGACGTTGATGTTCTCCGCCACCGTGAGGTGCGGAAAGAGCGCGATCTCCTGGACCACGTACCCGATACGGCGGCGGAGCGCCACGGCATCGCTCGAACGGACATCCTCGCCGCCGACGACGATGCTCCCGGACGTCGGTTCTTCGAGGCGGTTGATCATCTTGAGCGTCGTCGTCTTGCCGCAGCCCGACGGGCCGATGAGGCTGACCAGCTCCCCCCTGCGGATGTCGAGGTTCAGCATGTCGACCGCCCTCGTTCCGTCGGGGTAGATCTTGCACACATCCTTGAAGACGACGCCGTCTCCGGAGGCGATGCGCTCCGCGCTCATGCTCCTCCCTCCCCGTCTCCCGCAAGGACGCCGCGAAGCGCCCCCAGGAAGAAGTCGTTCTGTTCCGGCGTGCCGACCGTCACGCGAAGCGAAGAACCGAAACCCCAACCCCCGCACGGCCGCACGATGACGCCCTTGCGGAGCAGCTTCCCCGAGACTTCGCCCGCGTCCGCCTGGAAGGTGACGAAGACAAAGTTGGTGTGCGAAGGAAGCGTTTCGCCTCCCATATCGCGAAGCGCTTTGGTTACCCGCTCCCGCTCCCGCACCGTCGCCGCGAGCGCTTGGTTGAACGCTTCCTCGTCCTCCTTCAGCGACGCCGAGGCCCCGGCGATGGCGATTCTGTTGGCGTTGAACGGCTCGCTCACCGTGTCGATGATCCGCACCATCTCGGGACGCGCCAGCGCGTAGCCGATGCGCGCCCCGGCAAGCCCCCACGCCTTCGAGAAGGTCCGCACGACGATCAGGCCGCACTCGGCTTCGAGCAGCTTCGCGACCGACGGCAGCTCTTCAGGCGAGGCGAACTCGGCGTACGCCTCGTCGAGTACGAGCCAGACACCTCGCGGAAGGCGCTTCGCCAGATTCTCGACGCTTTTTTTGGGGAGCAGCATCCCCGTGGGGTTGTTCGGGTTGTTCAGCCAGAGCAGTTTTGTGCGCCCGGTGATCGCGCGCTCCATCTCCCGCAGGTTGACGGAGAGATCGTCCTTGAGCATGATCTCCTTCAGCGTCGCCCCCATGACGAGCGAGATCTCCCTGTAGAGTCCGTAGGTGGCGCGGGAGAGAATCGCCTCGTCGCCCGGTTCCAGAAAGACTTTGCCGAGCGTCTGGAGCATCCCTTCGGCGCCGTGCGAGATCGCCACCCACTCCGGGCCGAGCCCGAAGCGCTCGCCGATGAGGCTCTTGATTTCGTGGAACGAGACGTCCGGGTAGGTGTTGATCCGCGCGATCTCCTCCGTCATGGCTCTTCGGGCCGCGGGGAAGGGGCCGTACGGGTTCTCGTTCGAGCCCAACTTCACGATCTTTTGGAGGCCAAGCTCTCTGCGAACCTCTTCGACGGTCTTCCCCGGAACGTACGGGGTCGCCGCACCAACGGCTTTTCTGACTCCTGCAATCATCGGCAGCACTCCTTTCGGGCGCGGATTTCGATCAGCGACGGGACGTGGGCGGCGAACGCCTCTTCGAGCGCGTCGCCGAGCGCCCCGTCTTCAGGCGCGAAATAGGGCATTCCATAGGATGCCGCCAACGCGCGAAAGTCGGGGTTCCAGTGATCGACGGCGATGAGCGGGCCGCCTTTCGCCTGCTGGCAGCGCCTGATCTCGCCGAATCCGCCGTCGTTCCACAAGATCACCGGGAGCGACAGTTTTTCCTGGACGCCCACCGCGAGCTCCGGAAGCGTGAACTGAAAACCGCCGTCGCCTGCGAGCGCGGCGACGCGGCGTTCCGGGAAGGCGCACTTCGTCGCCAACGCGGCGGGCAGCGCCGCGCCGAGCGTTCCGAAGCCAACCGGGTGGAGGAAACGTCCGGGAAGCGCGGCGGCATATTCGCTGATCGCGTAGTACGCCGGGCCCGTCATGTCCGCCCAGAGCGTTCCGTCGTCGCCGAGCGACGTCCTGAGCGCCTTCACCGTATTCGCGAGCAGCGGCAACTCGTCCGTGACGCCAAGCGTTGCACCCAGCTCCTGCGAGCACCGGGCAAGAAGCTCGTCCTTCCCCGCCCACTGCGGGGCGCCCTTTTTGGCGACTCCGGCCAGCAGAAGCGGCGCAGCTTCCTCGCACCTTCCGTGCAGGAACACGCCGTTGCGCGAGGCGCGATGCCCCTCGTCGACATCCACGGAGACCAGGGTTCCGGAGAACTCGAACTCCTCCGTCCAGAGGTCGGTCGGGGAGATCTCGGTACCGAGCGCGAGGAGACAGTCGGCCCTCGCAAGCAGCTCCCTGACCGCGGGAAAGTGAAGGCGCGCGCCGAGGCAGAGGGGGTGCTCCTCGGAGAGAACGCCCTTCCCGGCGCACGTGAGCAGAACCGGGGCGTTCAGCGTCTCGGCCAGTCCGCGGAGCGCCGCGCCGGAGCGGGACGCTCCGCCTCCCGCGAGGATCACGGGGGACTTCGCTCGTCCGAGCGTCCGAAGGGCCTCGGAAAACTCCTCGCCGGGGACGAAGGACGGCTGTTCGCTCGAAGGGAACGCCCCCGAAGGCGCGCACGGTTCGGCGAGGTAGTCGAGCGGAATCTCCACGTGGACGGGTCCCGGCCTGCCCGCCGCGGCCAACCGGTACGCGCGCTCCAGGAGCGGCGCGATCTCCGAAGGAGAGGATGCGCGAAAGC
>LVBO01000109.1 GCA_001604435.1 Synergistales bacterium Syner_01 | reverse complement strand
CTTCCGGAAACAGAGCGAGGCCGACGGATCCCACCCCACGCGGATGGTATCGCGTACTTTGATGTCGTCGAACTGTCGCGTCTGCGGCAGCGCCACGGTGAACTCGTCCGTCGTCCCCTCGGACGAGACCAGCAGACGGCTGTTTCCTCCGTCGAAGAGGATCGCCTTCACCGTCACGGGCAGCGAGTTGAAGCGGCCATCCCCTTCGGGCGGATTGATCACCATCGACTCCGGACGGACGAAGAGGTCGTGCGGCTCGTCGGGCTGCGCGTCGACCGAACAGGCCGGAGCGAGACGGAAGTCGAGCCCGTTCGCGTACCGCGCGAGCAGCTCGCCCCCTTCGCCCCGGCGGAGCGTGACGGAGAGCTTGTTGTTGGCGCCGACGAACTGCGCCACGAACGAGGAGCAGGGTGCGTGGTAGAGCTTTTGCGGCGTGCCGATCTGCTCGAAGGTTCCGTTGTTCATCACGGCCACCCTGTCGCTCATCACCATCGCCTCGGACTGGTCGTGCGTGATGTAGACGAACGTCGTCCCCACCTTGTTCTGGAGCGTCTTCAGCTCCACCTTCATGTGCTCGCGGAGCTTCGCGTCGAGCGCGCCCAGCGGTTCGTCGAGCAGCAGCACCGTCGGTTCGAGCACCAGGCAGCGCGCGATGGCGATGCGCTGCTTCTGCCCGCCCGAGAGCTGGCCGATCTCCTTCTTCCCGGACTCCGGCAGGCCGACCCGTTCGAGCATGTCCTTCACCTTGCGGTCGACGTCGGCCCCCTTCTCGCCGCGCCGGCGCAGGCCGAAGGCGACGTTCTCGTGGACGTTCATCATCGGGAAGAGGGCGAGGTTCTGGAAGACGAGATTCACGGGGCGCTTGTTCGGCGCCACGCCCTCCATGTCCCGGCCGTTGAAGAGGATGGTTCCCTCGTCCTGCTGGTAGAACCCGGCGATCATCCGGAGCAGAGTGGTCTTGCCGCACCCCGAGGGGCCGAGGATCGAGAAGAACTTGCCGTCCTCCACGTCGAAGGAGACGTTGTTCACCGCGGTAAAAGAGTTGAATCGTTTCACGAGGTTCTGTACTGAAAGAGCGTTGCGCATACGGCGGTCACCTCTGAATGTGCAGCAGGCGGCGGCCTCTTGTCGAAGACCGCCGCCTGCCGTCGGGATATGTAACGGCGGACTTATCTGGCCGCCTTTACTTTATCGAGCGTCTTTCCTTCCATCTCCTCCACGCCCGCCGGAACGGTGGGGTACCAGTTGATCTTCGCCAGCACCTCGGGCGGCAAGCCGCGCTCGAAGTTCGCCTTGATCTCGGGGTCGAGATGCTTCACGGCGTCCTTGGAGGCCGTGCCGTAGGTCTCGCGGTTGGTGAAGAAGGCCGCGTTTTCGGGGCGGAGCATGAAGTTGATGTAGGCGTAGGCCGCTTCCAGATTCTCGGAGCGCGCCGGAATGGCGAAGGTGTCGACCCAGGCGAGCGCGCCGCTCTCGGGGGCGATGTAGTCGATGTCGGGGTTCTCGGCGTGGAGCTTCCATCCGGCCTGCTCCCACGCGGACGCGGCCCAGACCTCGCCGGAGCGGAGGAGCTGAAGCAGCTGGTCGCCGTTGTCCCAGTACGTCTTCACGGCGGGCTTGCCGGCGATGAGCACCTTCTCCATCTCGTCGAGGAACTTCTGGTATTCGGCGGGGTTGCCGTACAGAGAGAACGGGTCGTACCCCAGCGAGAAGCCCATGCCTATCAGGGTGGGGCGCTTCAGGCGGTAGGAGACGCGCCCGGCGTACTGCGGGTCGAGCAGGTCTTTGAAGTCCTTGATGTCCGGGGCCTTCGCCTTGTTGACCACGAGCCCCTCGGTGCCGTAGACGTGCGGCACGGCGTAGGACTTGCCGTCGACCAGCGTGTTCTTCTTCACCGCTTCCAGCAGCGACGGGTCGATCTGCGCCTCGTCGATCTTCGAGAAGTCGATGGGCTGGTAGATCTTGTACTGCTCCACCACGGAGGAGATGCGGTCCTGCGAAGGCTGCGCCAGGTCGAAGCCGCCGCCGCGGGTCGCGCGGAGCTTGCTGATCATCTCTTCGTTGTTGCTCAGCGTCACCTCGACCTTGATTCCCGTCTCGGCGGTGAACTTGTCGAGCAGCTCCTGCGGGGCGTACCCCGACCACGTGATCACCCGAAGCACGGACGCCTCGGACGACGCGGGGGCAAGCATGGAGAACATGAGCGCGAAAACGCACAGCACGGTCAAAAACCTCTTCATTCATATCCCTCCTGTTGTAGTGTGGTGAACTTTGAAACTCCTTTATGACCTCCGGGTTCCGTCTCCTGCGCGGGGGACGCGAAGAACCCGTACATACGATTCTAGTAGTTCAGGGAGGCGAAGTCAACAGAAATTTGTTTCAACTCGGTTACAGCGCGACAGCGGAAAGAGCGGACGGCGATCCTGAAATGTCCGCGGCGGAGAGTATAATAACGGTCGGGGGTCGTCCCGGAACGACCGGAGAGCGCCGCCGGGAAGAGCGCTCGATACAGCCGAAGGAGGAGTGCATACTGTGGAAAAGAAGACGATTCTCGTCCTGACCGGAAGCCCTCGGAAGGGCGGCAACAGCGATATGATGGCGGAGGCCTTCATCGAAGGCGCGACGAGCGCCGGGCACGAAGTGCTCAGGTTCGACGCGGGGCGGAACACGGTGAACGGATGCCGCGCGTGCGGCGCCTGCTGGGCGAAGGGGAGCGCCTGCGTCTTCGAGGACGGCTTCACGGAGCTTGCGCCGCTGCTGGCGAAGGCGGACGTGCTCGTCCTCTCCACGCCGCTCTACTGGTTCAACTTCCCGTCGCAGCTCAAGGCCGCCGTCGACAAGATGAACGCCTTCCTCAAACCCGCCTGTCCGACGCCGCTCAAGATCAAAGAGAGCGTCCTCATGGTCTGCGCCCACGACACCGACGACGACCTCTTCGACGGCATCGACCGCACCTACCTGCAGATGGTGCACTACCTGAAGCTGAAGGACCGCGGCTCGCTCGGCGTCCGCGGCATCAGCAACAAGGGGGACGTCGTGACCACCGGAGCTCTGGAGAAGGCGCGGGATATCGGGAAGAGCATCTGAGGAGGCGGCCATCGAGTCGCCGATACTGCTCCTTTCTCCGGCGAGCCGGTCTTTCTGACGAAAAAACGGCGAAGGGGATCTTGTGGTGATGGATATGGAGACGTTCTCCCGCCGAACAAGTATCATAAGCTGTTCGTTCAAAAATGGTACCTGATTTTGTACCAGATCAAACAGCAGACGGTCCATATCGACTACATAGTGGATTGCAGATAGGAGTACCAGTGGCTGACGCAGTAACGCGGAACTCTCCCCGGCGTTGAAGCGTGCCGGAATTCGCTGTACAATACTCCTACGCGAAGGGGGGATACCAATGCCTCGGGCTACACTTGAAATTGCCACCAAAAAAGAACTGTATCGCCGTTTCCGCAAACTCTCGGAGCGGAATGCCGTGCGGGTGCTCGGCTACATCGACGCCCTCGAGGAGGAGTGCCCCAACGAAGAGACCGTAGCCGCGCTGGAAGAAGGCGAGCGGATGCTGAAAGACCCCGACGCGTTGCGATTTTCGACCGTCGAAGACCTTCTGACCGAACTGAGGTCATGACGCTCCGATACGAAATCCAGAGAACTTCGCGGTTCAAGAGGGATTTCGCGTTGGTCGAAAGAAGGGGATGCGATATCTCCCTTCTCGTCGATGTCATACGAGCATTGGCAAGCGGCGAGACTCTTCCGAGGCAATACAGGGATCATGCATTGTCCGGGGACTACGCGGAGTATAGAGAATGCCACATACGTCCCGACTGGCTTCTAATCTACAAGATCACGGAAGAATCGCTCGTTCTGACACTGGAGCGCACCGGAACCCACTCCGACCTCTTCAAGAAGTAGTCTTCTCCGCCCCTCTCCACGAAAAGCGCCTGCGTCGTCCTCTTATGTCGCGCGCAACCCCGACGCGCTCGCCGCGCGAAAAAGAACCGGGAAAGAGCGTCCCTCCTCCCGGTAAGGCGGTCTGGACCGAAGGGCGAAGAGGAAGTACACTTATGCGGGATTCGCCGGATATTTCCGGCAGCTTCGCGGGGAGCCTGCGAGCGAATGGACGGCGAACCGAAAGGGGGAGCGATGATGTCGAAGAGTATCGGACTTCTGTTCTGGCTCGGAATCGTCTTCGCGGCGGCGGCCGTCGGGGGGCTTGCCTCCGTCGAATCCGCCTCGTTCTACAAGGAGCTGGCGCGACCGTCGTGGGCGCCTCCCGGGTGGCTCTTCGGCCCCGTGTGGACGACGCTCTACGCGATGATGGCCGTTGCCGCGTGGCTCGTCTGGCGTGAAAGAGGCTTCCGCGGGGGGCTCGTTCCGCTCTCTCTCTTCATCGACCAGCTCGTGCTCAACGTGCTCTGGACGTGGATCTTCTTCGTCTGGCGGCAGGGGATGTGGGCTTTCGTCGAGATCCTCGTCCTCTGGGCGCTCATCGTCGCCATGATGAAGGCGTTCCGCGCCGTCCGTCCGCTCGCCGCGTGGCTGCTGGCTCCGTACCTTGCCTGGACGACCTTCGCCGCCGCGCTCGCCTTCGCGGTCTGGAGGATGAACCCCGCCCTGCTGGGGTGAGGAGCGCGGGAAGCATGTCATAAAGTAAAGGCTGTACATTCACGAACGCCATTATCGAGGAGGGACGCTATGAAGCTGCACAGCGCGAACGCGACGAAGGACGCGAACCACAGGAATCTTTTCAAATCGATGGGGTATTCCGACTCGGACCTTTCGGGCCCCATCATCGGCATCGCCAACTCGTGGAACGAACTCGTGCCGGGGCACTTCAACCTCCGGCAGATCGCCGAGTACGTCCGGAAGGGCGTCCACAAGGCGGGAGGGGCCGTGGCGGAGTTCGGTGTCATCGCAGGATGCGACGGCATCTCCGAGGGGCACGAGGGGATGAAGTACATCCTCCCCTCCAGGGAACTCATCGCGAACGACGTGGAGACGATGGTGCGGGCGCACAGCCTCGACGGCATCGTTCTGCTCGGGTCGTGCGACAAGATCGTCCCCGGAATGCTCATGGCGGCGGCCCGGCTCGGAATCCCGGCGATTCTCCTCCCCGGCGGCCCCATGCTCGGCGGCGTCGAGTTCGACGGAAGGAAGTCCGACAGCACCACGAACGCGGAGGCTTTCGGCATGCTCCAGCGCGGGCTGATCGACGAGAAGACCTACCGCAACCTCGAAGGGCTCTGCAGCCCCACCTGCGGCTCCTGCTCCTTCCTCGGGACGGCGAACACGATGTGCTGCCTCTCCGAAGCTCTGGGAATGACCATTCCCGACGGCGCGCTCGTCCCGGCGGTCTACGCCGAGCGGCTCCGCCTCGCCGAACAGACGGGCAAGGCGATCGTCGCGCTCGTGGAGAAGGGGATCGGCGCGCACGACATCATCACGAGGGAGTCTTTGGAGAACGCCGTCCGCGTGCTGATGGCGACGGGAGGCTCCACCAACGCGGTGCTCCACCTTTCGGCCATCGCCGCCGAGATCGGGATTCCCGCCGAGGAGATGATGGCGCTCTACGAACGATGCAGCCGGACGACGCCGCACGTGGCGAAGGTGAATCCGGCGTCGAAGCACGACATGGAGGCGTTCCATCTGGCGGGAGGGATTCCGAGGGTCATGAAGGAGATCCGCTCGCTCCTCCATACCGACTGCGTCACGGTCACCGGCTCCGCCGTCGGCGAGAACCTCGACGCGCACGTCGAGCGCTATCCGGCGAACTCGGAGGTGATCCGCCCGGCGTCCGACCCGTTCGGCGTCAACCTCGGTCTTGCCGTTCTGCGCGGCAATCTGGCCCCGGACACGGCGATCACGAAGCCCGCGGCCATCGACCCGTCCATGCGCGTCTTCTCCGGCGCGGCCAGGGTGTTCGACGGCGAGGACGCGGCGGACGAGGCCATCCTCGCCGGGGAGATACCGGAGGGGACCGTCGTGGTCATCCGCTACGAGGGGCCGAAGGGCGGCCCCGGAATGCGCGAGATGTTCGCCGCCATGAAGTACCTCTACGGCATGGGGCTGGCGAAGAAGACCGCGCTTGTCACCGACGGACGCTTCTCCGGCACCAACAACGGCTGTTTCGTCGGGCACGTCTCCCCCGAGGCGGCCGAGGGAGGTCCGCTCGCGATCGTCAGGGACGGCGACCGCATCACCATCGACATCCCCGCGGGCTCGCTGCGCATCGACCTGACCGACGAGGAGATCGCCGAGCGCCTGCGCGCCTGGAAGCGCCCCGAGCCGACGGTGAAGCGGGGCTTCCTGGCCACCTACGCCAGACTGGCCGCCTCCGCCGCGGAGGGCGCCGTCATGAAGCTGCCGGAGTGAATCCGCCGTCGCCGGAGCCGGAGTGGATGCTCCCTCCGGCTCCGGCGACGTACGGATCATTTCGTCGCTTCTGTCGAACACTCGCTTTGGAATGAAGACTCCCATCAACGTGCCGATGGAATAGAGCGGAGCGCGCTCGAAGAGGCGCAATGAAACGGATGAATCGGTAGCGTTCGTACGCTACGCTTCCTCTCCATCCTTCACCGGTCGGATCGCGCCGATTTCGAGGAGCGCTTCGAACGTGTTCGCCGCGCCTCCGTGTTCGACGATACGGCCGTCGACGACGCGGTCCATGTTGACGCCGCCGAAGACCGCGGTTTTTCCGGTGGGTTTCATTTCCAGCCACGACCCCAGGTGCGTGCCGCTCGCGAGGATCCTCGTAGCCACCCATTCGCCTTCCGCCACCTGATCCTGCACGACGACATGGAGGTCGGGGTACGTTTCCCTCACGGCCCGGACGTGTTCGGCCATCCCCTCTACGCCGCACCTGACGCGGACCCTGCCGTCCGTGACGACGCAGTCGGGGGAGACGAACTCCGCGATGCGGCTCGTGTCTCCCGTGTTCACCACCTCTTCGACGAGGCGGCGCGTCACCTGTTTGTTCCGCTCCGTTTCGTTCATGACGATGCTCCTTTCCGCGTTTTTCATACGATCACGACTCTATTCTATACCTTGAAGACGTCGTGTTTTCAAGGAGCGAGATCCAACCAGGAAGAAGAGTCGAGGAAAAACAGGGTGCGCCCCCTCCTCCGGGCGTTCGAGGGAACGCTCGTTTTGACAAAGAAGATGCTTCGGCGTACACTTCGAATATGGTGGAAATTCAGTGAAACGTCCCCGTCGCGCCGTCCGAAACCGATTGGGGCGGGCGTAGGTCTTCTCATCGAGAAAATTTGTGGATAAAGGAGTGGATATCGATGGGAACGGAGAAATTCGCCGTCGTCGACCTCTTTTCCGGCGTCGGGGGAATGCGTTCTCGAACCTGCCCGCTCGTAATGAGTCTTCCGTCTCCCGGAACGAGCATCCAGCCGACCGATCTTCTTTCGGCGGCGCTCGCCGCATGACCGACACCGTCTCCAAAGAGAAGCGCTCCGAAGTCATGTCCTCGGTACGGAGCGCGGATACGAAGCCGGAGTGGATACTCCGCTGCGGACTTCACCGGATGGGGTTCCGCTACCGTTTGCGCGACAAGAGCCTCCCCGGAACGCCCGACCTCGTCTTCCCGAAGTACCGGACGGTCGTCTTCGTCCACGGTTGCTTCTGGCACAGGCACGAAGGCTGCCGGAGGGCGACCTTTCCGAAGAGCGGACAGGCCTTCTGGGCGGAGAAGTTCGCCGGGAACGTCGAGCGCGACGCGCGGACGCGGGCGGAGCTCGAACGGGCGGGGTGGCGCGTCATCGTCGTCTGGGAGTGCGAACTCGAGAGCGACACTGAGGCGACGCTCGAACGCACGGCCCGATCGCTTCGCTCGCCGTCCGACGCGGAACCGCCCGCGCCGCCGCCGCGCAGAGAGCTGCTCGACGTCGCTTCCGAGAAGGTCCGCCTCCGCGTCGCCTCGTACAAAAGGGTGGATAAAACGCCTCTTTCGGGTTTCTAGTTCTTCCTTTGTAGCGTTCTTTCTCCGTCGCCTTCGGGAGGTCGAAGTCATCCTCACCGTCGAACCTCTTTTCTTCTTAGCCATAACGCGGGCATGTTCGACCGCTCCCTCAGGGTTTCCTCCCTTCGACGGGGAAATACCAGTATTCGGGTACGTCCAGAGGGGTCGGAGGGGGAAGCAAGGGGTTTTCCAGGACGAAGAGCTTTCTCCCGGAAAGGTTCGCCTGCTCGAAAATGGGGATGTTCGCGGGGTGCGTCCGGAAGAGCTCGTCGAAAGAGCCGTCCTCGACGGCCGTTTTGAGCCCTTTTTCCAGGCGCTCGGCGAGGGCGGTGTTCTCCTTGTTTACGAAAAAATAGGTCGGGGCGGGATAGTAGAGCATCAGCGTCGGTTCCACGATCAAGTCCTTGTCCGCGTGCCTGACCACTTCGTTCCACGGTTCGTTCACGCCCCTCGGGAAGAAATCGAACCGCTCCATTTGGAGCATGTCGAACAGGCCGGGGTAAGTGGACGCGGTCGTCACGTTGAAGCCGTTCGCCTTGAGAATGGCGGTATCCGGCCAGTCGTGCCCCTGTCCGGCGGAGAAGCGCTTCAGCTCGTCGAGAGTCTCGATTCGGGCGAAACGCTCCTTGTCGGCCCTTCTGACGATGAAGATCCGATGTCCCAGCAGTCCCTTGAGCAGCGGAATGCGCACGGGCAGAAGCAGCTCCTCCCGTTCAACGGAGGTCATGGTCCACAGGACGTCTATCCACAGATTTCTGGATAAATTGTGGATAGCCTGACTTTGGTTCATCTGCGTGGTTCCCTGGACGACGAAGTCCCCCTGCGTGTCGCGGGTCTTCGACAGGGCGAGATGCAGCATGTCGATATAGTACTGACTGCGGGTGTCGTTCGGGTTGACCATGGCCGTGTGACGAATGATCGTCGGGGTTCCCTCCGAAGGCGGGGGGCCGAAGAGTCCGACGAGAAGCACGGTCAAGAACGCTGCGAAAACGGTGCGGAGATGTATCTTCCTTCTGAAATTCTTCATGTTCGTCATCCTCCTTATTGAGTAGACGACCGGCGAACGCGAGCGAAGCGAACAAGGAGTCGTGTGGTGGCTCGCGTGTCCGGAGCGGGTGCGCGCGAATGCTTCTGTCGCCGGTCGTCCGTGTCGGGAACGGTGTCCGGCCTCCGTTCCACTTCTTCGATGATAACGCCGCGGGGGGGAGGTTTTCCCGGCCGTCACAGCACCGTCTCCATCCTGTCGCGCCCGTTCCTCTTGGCCAGATAGAGCCCCGAGTCGGCTCTGTCGAGCAGGGTGTCGTAAGAGTCCTCCGCGTCTCGGAAGAGGGCGATGCCGATGCTGACGGTGTAGACGATCTCGCCGCCGTTGTACGCGACGCTCCGGGCTCTCACGGAATCGAGGAGTCGCCGGGCCAGAATCTCCGCACCTTCGATCGCCGTGTCGGGCAGCAGCACGGCGAACTCTTCGCCCCCAAGGCGAGCGACAATGTCCGTAATGCGGACCACCGCCTCCGTCGTCCGCGCGAAATCGCAAAGGACCGCGTCGCCTCCGGCATGCCCCCACGTATCGTTGACCTTCTTGAAAAAGTCGAGATCCAGCATCAGCAGCGAAAGCGGCCACCCGTTCCGTCGGGAGCGCTCCATCTCCGAGAGCGTACGTTCCGTAAACGAGCGGCGGTTGGCAACCTTCGTCAGAGGGTCCGTGCTCGCGAGACTCCGCAGAGCGCTGTTGGCCGATTCCAGCTCGGAAGTCCGCTCGCGCACCTGTTCTTCAAGCGCGCTGTTGATCCGCAGCAGCTCCGATTCATGCTCGCGCCGTTCGGAATCGAGCGTGCGAAGCATGGTGTTGAAGGTCGTCTCCAGGTCGGTGAGTTCGTTCTCCTTCGTCTGTCCCAGGTCGACGCGGCTCCGGTCGAGGGAGGAGATGCTGACGGCTCCCGCCGCGGCGATGAGGTGTTCGAGAGGCTTGCCGAGACTGCGTCGGAACACGAGGGAGAAGAGCAGCGTCAGCACGGCGCTCTTGACGAGAGCGGCCAAAAAGTGGAGCTGATAGCGCAACGCCAGACGGTCGATCACCACGTCGTTCCCCGTTTCGAGCTTCACGGTCGCCAGAAATTTGGTCTCCCCGGCGAAGCTGTAGAAAAGCCGGAACTCGTGGGCGATGATGATGTTCGGCGAAAACGCGTCGTCCGGAAGCCGCGTTCTGTGCCCGAAGGCGTCCTCGACGGTCATGACGGAGACGGAGGGGAAGTCCATGATGCCCTTCTGGATCGCCTCCATCTGCGAGTGGTTGAGCTCCCACAGCGCGCCCGCGAGGGGGGGCGTGAAGATGCGCTCGATGCGCAGCAGCTCCTGATGGATGAGAGCCCTGGTATCGAAAAATTCCACCGTCATCTGCAACAGCGTGATCGCGACGGTGATGCATGCGTAGACCACGAGAATCCGTCGAAAAATCTGGCGCGCCAGCCTCCCGGGCAGAATGTTCATCTAAAAGCGCAGGGCATCGAAGACGGCGACAAGCTCCCCTCTGGTCATCGCGGGCGCGGCGACGATCAGGAGCAGCGCGTCCTCTTTCTTCATCTCGACGGCGAGCACCGAGCCAGGCGTCGGAACGCCCTTCTCCCCGGCGAGCACGCTCTCTTTGCGGAAGCTCATTCGCCGTCCTCCGTGCGTGAAAAACTTCGCTCCCTCGCCGTACACCACCTGCCAGTCCAGGTTGGTCGCCAGCGGGTTCATCTCGAAGGCGAGGAAGGCCCCCTCCTTCTCCCAAAAGCTGGAGTAGACGCCGTACTGCGCCTCCTCCGAGGTCATGGAGTACCCCATCGACCCGGCGACGTACTTGCACTCGGACGAGAACGTCTCGAACGGAACGCCGGGGTAGGGCGTGTCGCCCTCGTCCGCGCCTTCGCCGACGGTTCCTTCGGGGCGCGTCTCGGCCTCGATGTCGGCGGTGGCGTCCTCGATCTTCGCCTTCGCGGGAGGCGCGAAGCGGGAGGACCCCACCGCGACGTTCTCCTCGAAGCGGACGGCCTCCATACGGCGTTCGCCGCTCTTCGTCAGCTCATGAACCCGCAGCGGCACGCCCTTGTAGGAGAAAACCGTCGCCCCCGAGCGCTCCGTCGCGTCGCATTCGCGACCGAGGACCTTCGCGCTCTTCCCGGCGAGCGGACGCCCCGGAGGCACTCCGTAGAGCCTCTCCGCCGCAAGCGCGATGTCGGCGCGGACCTTCGTCCCCTTCATCGTCCTCATGTTCACGGTATAGAAGTACTCTCCGTCCGAGAGCGCGAGCGAATGACTGTGGATCGTCTCCCGCTTTTTCCCGGCGCCGAAGATCTCCTTCGTGTCGGTTTCCTCCCGGTACTTCGCTCCCCAGTCGTCCCACCAGAGCGACTTCGTGCCGGAAAGCTCCCCCGTCAGCCGGTACTCCGCATGCCCCGACTTGGTCCCGAACGACCTGCCGAAGCTGTACTCCGGCTGCGCGAACGCTCCCGCGGCGAAGAACATACTGCCGAGCAGGAGCAACAGTTCCGGATGTCTCCGTGCAATAGGACAGTCTCTCTCTTTCCGTCGGCGGGTAACTATACCGACAATATGCTCGATAGCGCGTACAATGGCGACGATCTTCATCGTGTTCTTCCTCCTTTTGCGCCCGCGCGCGGGACGCGGCGATCCTTTATGAATCCAGAGTATAGAACCTCTCCACGCCCCGTGCAAGGACGAGGAATGACACTGTCCGAGAGTGAAGCGACCGACGTACGAAACAGTGCGCCCGTGAGGCTCCCTTTTCGACCTTGTCCGCGTCGCTGGAGCGGGTATAATGAACTGAAGAAATGGGTTGCGAAGGAGGGGTTGCTATGAAGATTAAGAAATTCGAACTTCGTAACTATCGCGGAGCCGAACATCTGACTCTCGACTTCGAAGAAAAAACAACCGTGCTCGCCGGCGTGAACGGTTCCGGAAAGACCAGCGTTCTTGAAGCCTTGGCGATCATGCTCTCCCGGCTAATCGGTAGAATCTGCTCGAGCAGCGGAACGGGGCGCTTTTTCACGGAGGCCGACGTGCGGAACGGCGCTTCGGAGATGGTCGCGGACATGGAAATCTCTTTTTCGGGAAGAGCGATAGACTGGCGGGTTTCGAAAGCCGCGAAGAAGACGAAGCGCCAGACCATAACGAATCTTGCGAAACTCCGAACTCTTGCGGAGGATGTGCGTGAAGAGCTGGAAACCGGCGAGCGTCGGAGCCTTCCCGTGGCCGTGTATTATTCCGTGAATCGCTCCGTGCTCGACGTGCCGCTGAGGATTCGAAAAAAACATCCGTTCGATCAGCTTGCGGCGTACGAGGCGGCCCTCGATGGCAAACGGAACGATTTTCGCCTTTTTTTCGAGTGGTTCAGGAACAGAGAGGACTATGAGAACGAAGTGCTGCGTGATCGCGCAGGTTTCGTCGACCCCCAGCTGAACGCCGTTCGCCAGGCTATAGAACGGTTTACCGGGTTTACGGAAATCAGAGTTCGACGGAGTCCGTTGCGGATGGAAGTCTTGAAAAATGGGGAAACCTTCGACGTTCGCCAGTTATCCGACGGAGAAAAATGCCTGTTGGCCCTCGTCGGCGACCTGGCGAGGCGGCTCGCGATCGCGAACCCCTATGAAAACGAGCCTCTTCGCGGCTCCGGGGTAGTGCTCGTCGATGAACTCGATCTTCACCTCCACCCGGCCTGGCAGCGCGATGCGCTCGCCAAACTGACGAACGTTTTTCCCAACTGCCAGTTCATCGTCACGAC
>LVBO01000611.1 GCA_001604435.1 Synergistales bacterium Syner_01 | reverse complement strand
CGGCTACATCCAGTTCTTCAACAACAAGCGCGTGCTGAAGACTCCGGAGGACTTCAAGGGACTCACGATGCGGACGTTCAGCAGCGGCGACGCGGAGACTCTGCGCGCGCTGGGGGCGGCCCCCACCGTCATGAGTTCGTCCGAGATGTACATGGCGCTGCAGAGAGGCACCGTCGAGGGCGCCACCACCGGCATGCCTGCCGCCGTCTCCCGCAAGATTCACGAAGTGCAGAAGTACATGACCATGGCGAACTACACCACGGCGCAGTTCGTGGTGCAGGCGAACCTCGGCTGGTGGGAGAAGCTCTCGCAAGCCGAGAAGGACGCCGTTTTGAAGGCGGGGCTCGACGCCGAGGCATGGATTCGCCAGGCCATCGAGCAGTCGGAGACGGAAGCCGAGAACGTAATTCGCGGCGCGGGCGTGGAGATTCACGTGTTGAGCGCGGAGGAGCGCCCCCTCTTTATCGAGGCCACCGAATCCGTTCGCAAGGCATTCGCCGAGAAGACCGGCGAGGTCGGCAAAACTTTGATCGACATGGTCATGTCGATCGACTGATGTAGCTCCGGAGGAAACCGACGAAGTCGTATTCTCTCGGGAGAGCGGGGAAGGGAGCATCTTTCCCGCTCTTTCCTATAATACTGAAAGTAAAGGGGCATGCGTACATGATACGACATATTCGCAGTGCGGTGGAGAAAGGGAACCTTATCCTGGGCTACGTCAGCGGCCTGGGGATTCTTCTTATGGGGCTGATTCTGTTCTACGAGGTCGTCATGCGGTATTTCTTCAGGTCGCCCACCATCTGGGCGCAGGAGACGGCTGTGTACATCTTCATGTGGACGATGCTCGCAGGAGGGGCCTACACCCTTCAGAAGGGAAAACACGTGCGCATCGACCTCGTCATCGAGCATCTCTCTCCGAGGACGCAGAAGATTCTTGAAATGATCACCGGCGTGGCGGGAATGCTCTTCTGCGCGGTGGTCACGTGGCAGGCGTACGAAATGATCGCCGCGTCCATAGGGTATGAAAAAGTATCGGCGACGCCGCTGCGGGTACCGATGTGGATTCCGCAGATGGCGCTGCTTCTCGGCTTCGCTCTGTTGACATTCCAGTTCGCGATCATCATCGCCGACCGGTACGCGGAAGTCTTCGGCAAGGGCGCCGGAGAGGAGGAAAAAACATGCTGAGCTTTACCTTCGTCGTCGTGCTGCTCATCGGAATTCTCTTCATGGGGCTTCCGGTGGCCTTCTCTCTCGGTGGAACGTCGCTTGTGCTGATCTGGCTCTTCGAGCTTCCCATGAAGGTCGTGGGCGCGACCATCTTCACCTCCCTCGAAGGTTTCGTCCTGCTCGCCATCCCGCTCTTCGTCCTCATGAGCCAGATACTGCTCGACGGGCGGATCGGCGACGATCTCTTCGATGTCATGAACGCCTGGGTGCGGCACCTTCCCGGCGGGCTCGCCATCGCCACGATTCTCGCGTGCGCTTTCTTCGCCGCCATCACCGGCTCCGGCGCGGCCACCGCGGCCACGATCGGCATGGTGGCCTATCCGGCGATGACGGAGCGAGGATACGACAAGCGTTTCACCCTCGGTCTGCTGGCCGCGGGGGGGACGCTCGGCATCCTCATTCCGCCGAGCATTCCCCTCATCCTCTACGGCGCGATCACCGAGGAGTCCGTCGGCAAACTCTTCATCGCGGGCGTGGTCCCCGGTCTCGTCCTGACGGCGCTCTTCATCGTGTACGCGGTCTACAAGAGCAAGCGCGGCGGCTTCACCCCTATGGAGCGCACCTCGTGGAGCGAACGCCTCAGGGTCACCCGGAAGAACATCTGGGGCATCTTCCTCCCCTTCCTCATCATCGGAGGCATCTATTCCGGTGCCTTTACGCCGACCGAGGCCGCAGCCGTAGGACTCGTCTACAGCCTTTTCATCACGCTCTT
>LVBO01000610.1 GCA_001604435.1 Synergistales bacterium Syner_01 | reverse complement strand
GGTCGGTGCAGGCCACGAGGATGTCCACATCGCACCCGGGGAAGATTCCCGCCTCTTCCAATACCTGAGGGCGCGCCCCGCTTCCGCGCACGGTGATGACGTCGAGTTCGTCGTCGACCTTGTCGGCCCGTTCCTCGTCCTCCTCGACCACCGTGACGTCGTGCTCCTCCTCGGAAAGCGTGTTCGCCACGTTGTACCCGACTTCTCCTCCGCCTACGACAACTATCTTCATCTCTTACAATACCTCCGGCGGCCCATGAAAGGCCATATAATCGGCTCTTTCTCTCCCGCGCCGAGTTTCGGCACGAGAGAGAAAACAAGATTGCGCCGCCCGCCCTCGGAGGGCGCGCAGCTCAGGGACAAGATACCCTAATTCGCCGAAAAAGACCAGACCTTCGCCGTCGTGTATACGTAAAAGCTCACGAATCGAGAACGGAGCGAAGCGCCGAGAGCGTGGCGTCGACATCTTCCTCCGTCGAGAAGTAGCCGGGGCTGAGGCGGAGCGCGCCGCCGGGGAAGGTGCCGAGCGTCTTGTGGGCGAGCGGGGCGCAGTGAAGGCCGGGGCGCGTCTCGACGCCGAACTCCTCGGAGAGACGCCCGGCGACGAGGCCGTTGTCGCGCCCTTCGAAGTTCACCGCGAAGACGGGGAGCCGCCCCTCCATGGTCCGCCGCCCGGAGAGCAGCACGCCGGGGAGCGAGAGGAGGCCGTTCAGAAGACGCGCGCCGAGCTCTTCTTCGCGGGCGCGCACCGCGTCGATTCCGGTTTCGCCCAGCCACGAAAGCGCCGCGAGCAGCCCGGCGATTCCGGGAAGATTCGGCGTCCCGGCCTCGAACTTGTCGGGCATCGCGTCCGGCTGGAACTCCAGGTGCGAGAAGCTCCCCGTGCCGCCCTCGACGAACCAGTCAACCTTCTGTGCAAATTCCGGATTCCAGACGATACCTCCGATCCCCTGCGGGCCGAGAAGCCCCTTGTGCCCGGTGAAACAGAGCGCGGCAAGCCCCAGCTCCGTCATGTTCAACGGAAGGATTCCCGCCGTCTGGGCGCAGTCGACGACGAACGGAACACCCATCTCGCCGCAGAGCGGGGCGAGCGCGGCCAGGTCCTGCACCGTTCCGCAGACGTTGCTGGCGTGCGAGAGGATCACGAGATCGGGACGGGTTCGGGAGAGCGCGTCCGCGAAGACATCGGGGCGCAGAAAGCCTTCTTCGTCGCAGGGGACGATCTCCAGCCGCACGCCCCGCGTCTCCAGTCTGCGCAGGGGGCGGAGCACCGCGTTGTGCTCCATGCTCGACGCGAGCACGGTCATCCCCGGCTTCAAAAAGCCCTTCAGGACGACGTTGATGGATTCCGTCACGTTCGCCGTGAACGTCGCGTAGCGAGGATCGTCGTCCTGTCCGCCGAACAGCGAGACAAGCTCCTCCCTGCAGGAGAGGACGGTGTCCATACTGTCGAGATCCCGCTTCGAGGCGCTCCCCCGCGCGACGTTCGCCCCCCCTCCGGTCAGAAAGTCGTACATCGCCCGCGCCACGCACTCGGGCTTCGGCCACGTCGTTGCCCCGTTGTTCATATAGATGGACATAGCGATCTCCCTTTCGGTTATACAATATATGCGCTATTGTACACCCATTATGGAAAAACGCCACCTTCCGCGCGCCGCCCCGGAGGGCACGGGGAGCGAAACGGGGGGAGCCCCGCGGAGAGCCGCCCCCCGTCTTCGATCGCGCGAAGTCTACGCTCTGCGCAGGATCATCCCCGGTCGTGCATCGTCGAGGCGTCCCTCCTCCACGACGATTTCCCCGTTTACGAGCACATAGGGAATACCTTCAGGGAAACGATGCGGATCCTCGAATGTCGCACGATCGCGGATCCTGTCCGGATCGAACAATGTTATGTCCGCACGGAACCCCTCCCGCAAGAGCCCCCGATCCTGAAGACCTATTCGAGAGGCGGGCATGGACGTGATTTTCCGGATACCTTCCTGCAGGGTCATGAGTCCGCCGTCGAGCACGTAGCGGCGTAAAAAGCGGGGGAAGGTTCCATACCCTCTGGGGTGGGGTTTCCCCCCGGCCGAAGGAGCCGACGCCCAGGAGTCGGAGGCGACGCACGAAAGCGGATGCGCGAGCACCGCCTTCACATCGTTTTCGTCGATCGCGAAGACGATCATCTTCGCAAGACACTCGACGTCCGTAAGAAAATCGAACAGACCCTCCATCATCTCTCGTCCGGAATAGTACGTAGCAACGATTTCCTGAAGATGTTTCCCTTCGACCTCGGGGCGACGAGCGCAATCGCCGATATAAATATTCTCCATTCCCGCGCCGGAGATCCAATTCTCCCATTCGCACCCCTTCGAGCGGATTTCTTCGGCCATCCGCACGCGTTCGTCTGCATTTCGAAGGCGTTGCAGCGTCGCCTCGACGCCCCCTTCGAGGGCGAACGGAGGCAACAAGGAAGTCACCGTCGTGGACGCGGCGGTATACGGGTACGCGTCGCAGCAGACGTCGACTCCTTCGC
>LVBO01000609.1 GCA_001604435.1 Synergistales bacterium Syner_01 | reverse complement strand
CTCGGTGTGGAAGTCGGGCTCGCCGATCCCGAGGTTGCTCAGATCGTCGATGGCCGCGGCCGCCTGGAATATTTTCAGCATCCCCGACGGCTGGATGTTCTGAAACCGTTGCGCGATTTTCACTGGCTGCATGCATTCTCCTCCTTCACCCGGGAGACCAGCCCCCGGAACTCGTCTTCGTCGAGGTCGCGCTTCAAAGAGATCGAAAGCTCTTTCACCTTCTGAAGCAGCGTCTTCTCTCCCTCATCATCTAACGAAAGTCCGGTTTTTGCAAGCCAGTATTTTATGTTGTCCTTGCCGCTCTTCTTGCCGATGTACAGAACCGGCTCGTCGCGCCCCGTCAGCGAGTAGTGGTAGGGGAGCATGATGAGCGGGTTCTCCGTCTTCGCGTTGGTCCAAAGACTCGAAGGCAGGCCCGTCTCCCAGCCGAAGAGTTTGTTGCCGACGACCGGCTTGATCGGCGGGACGGGGAAGCGGGAGAGTTTTTCCACCAGCTTCGAAAGTTCCGTGAGCTTGTTGAGGACGATGCCTGTGGACTGGCCGTAGAGCGCCTCAAGGGAGAGCGCCAGCGGCTCGAGCGGGCAGCTTCCCGCGCGCTCGCCCAGGCCGTTCACCGTCACGTGGGCGACCGAAGCCCCCTCTTTGAGCGCGGCGAGCGTCGTCGCCACGCCGATGTCGTAGTCGCTGTGGAAATGCGCCTCGATCGGGAAGGAGAATCGCTCCTTGAGCTTCTTGAGCATGTAGACCGCGCCCTCCGGAGAGAACGTGCCGAAGGTGTCCACAAGCGCCAGAGAGTCTATGTGCCCTCCCTCGGCGACCTCCTGCACGAAGTCGAGCAGGTAGTTCATCTCGGCGCGGGAACCGTCGGCGGGGAAGAAGGTGACGAACATTCCCAGCTCGTGCGCGGCCTGCGTCGCCTCGATGCACGCGGCGATGGCCTGCTCGGGCGTCCAGCGCTTGCCGTAGCGCAGCATCTGCTCGCTGCCGATCATCTCGCAGAGCACGCCGTCGACGCCGAGCGACTTCGCAAGCTCCATGTCCTTCGGCATCGCGCGGCAGAAGGCGAAGATCTTCGACTTCAATCCAAGGTCGCAGATGGCCTTGATCGCATCGGCGTCCTCCTGCGATCCTGCGGGCGTTCCCGCCTCGATCCTGTGGACGCCCACCTCGTCGAGCTTCTTCGCGATGGCGACCTTGTCCTCCTTCGTGAAGATGATCCCGGGCTGCTGTTCGCCGTCGCGGAGCGTCGTGTCCAGTATTTCGATCTTCGGCGCGAAGGAGAACGTCTTCGTCACTTCAGCCTCGTAATTCGCGGGTGAAACCCACCACTTGCCGTCTTCTCTGTATCCCATTCTCAATTCCTCCTCGAAAGTAGCGATCATCTTGCGGCCTGCCGCGCCGGTGAAATTTATGCCGGAGGCGAAGAAAAACTGCCGCCTCGCCCCTTGCTGTTACGAGCGTGTTTTTATCCTGTAGTCCGCCGCGATGAAACGGTTCCCGTCCCAAATGAGCGGATTGAGGTCCATCTCTTCGATCTCAGGAAAGTCCAGCAGCAGGCGTTGCATTTTCTGCATCAGATCGAGCAGCTGTTCAAGGTCGACTCCGGGCTTTCCTCGGTAGCCCTTCAGCAGCGGGAAGCACTGGAGGCGTTCGAGAATGCGCATCCCCTCGGCCTGCGAAAAGGGAACGTGGCCGAGCGCAACGTCCGAGAACACCTCGACTCCGGTTCCGCCCCATCCGACGAGCACGGCGTGTCCCAGAAGCGGGTCGCTGTCCGCGCCGAGGATGAGTTCGATTCCCTTTCCGATCTGTTCCTGCACCAGCACTCCCCGAGCTCCCGGGAAGCGGGCGAGGAGTATTTCAACGACGGTGTGGAGCGACTTTTCGTCGGCGATGTCCAGCACCACGCCGCCCGCGTCGGATTTGTGGAGCACGCCCGGATGATCGATCTTCGCCACGACGGGGTAGAGGAACGAAGCACCTTTGACCTCGTCGGGGGCGGTGACCGTGGCGGAGAGGGGGAGAGGAATGCCGTACTCTCCTAAAAGCTCCTCGCAGAGCGTCGGAAGGAGAAATTTTCCTGCCGAGTCGGAGAGTCTTTTCTTGAGCGCTCCCTTGCGAAGCAGCGACGGAGCAGGGGTGTCCGGCGTCTCGGCATACGAGGAAACGGTCTTCTCGCGCATCAAGGAGAGTACGGAAGCAGTCTGTTCCGGGAACGGGAACGAGGGGATGCTCGCGTTCAGCATCGCCGCCCGCCCGTCCTCTCCCATCGAGGGGCCGAAGAAGCAGCTCGTCACAGGCAGTCCGGACGCCTTGAGGACAGGTATCATCGCCTCGGCCACGGGGCCCGTCTCGACGCCCGTCGGCGGTACCATCACCACCACGAACGCGTCGTACAGGCCGCTTTCGACCATCGCCTTCGCGGCGGCCGCGTAGTGCTCCGGCTTCGCCGTAGCCACCAGGTCGAGCGGATTCGCCGTCGACGCCTGCGGAAG
>LVBO01000608.1 GCA_001604435.1 Synergistales bacterium Syner_01 | reverse complement strand
ACGGAATAAACCAGAGAGTATCCCACGGCAATGAGTGCATAAACCGACCCCAGGGAGAGGCCGTTGATGATCTGCTGTATCAGCGTTGCCAAATATGGATCACTCCTTTCACGTATCGACGAGGGCAGACGCTCGTCGCCTACCCTCGTCGTGGAACAAATATATCATACTTTCGTCTTCACGGTATATTGTATTTTTAAAACGTGTGCGGTCCGGCTACGGCTTGATCTTCGTGAAGAACTGGCCCTTGCCGTCTTTCGCGATAAGCACGACGCCGTCCTTGTCGACGGGGTTGTGCGTCTGCGGATCCATTGTGATGGTGGCGTGGTGGAGCTTCAGGTCCTTGGTGGCTTCAAGCGCGTCGCGGATGAGCTTCGGATCCGCCTGGCCGGCGCGGGCGATCGCATCCGCAACCCAGTGAATGGAGTCGTATCCAAGCACGCCGTTCACGAACTCTTTGCACTCGTCGTCCCACTTCTCCTTGTACGCCGTGAAGAAGGGCTGCATCGCAGGATCCTCGGGGGCGACGTGGTTGATCCAGTAGGAACCTTCCATGGCGTCTCCCGCGATCTCCCACATGAATTCGCCGTATCCGTCGCCGCCGACGAAGACGATTTCGTCCATGCCGAGCTCGCGAGCCTGTTTCATGATGAGCGCCATCTCCTTGCCCATGTTGGGAAGCACAAGAACATCGGCGCCCTTATCGCGGATCTCGGTGAGCTGCGCGCGGAAGTCCACATCCGTGCCGCCGCGGAATCCGAGATCGGCAACAACTTCGCCCTCGTACTCGGCGTAGCTCTTCATGAAAAATTCGCGAAGTCCCTGGGAGTAGTCGTTGCCCACGTCATACAGAATCGCCGCTTTCATCTTTTTCAGTTCCTTCGCCGCGAAGAAAGCGATCAGTTTCCCCTGGTACGGGTCGGTGAAGCATATACGGAAGGAGTACGGGCGAACTTCGCCCTTTTCATCGACGGTAACGAGGGGGTTGGTGGATACTGTTCCGATCTGGGAAACGCCCAGACGGTTCACTATGGGCGCAGTGGCGATATTGATACCGCTTCCGTTGGCTCCGACAATGGCCACGACCTTATCCTCTTCGATCATGCGTCGCACTGCATTCACCGCATCTTCGGCGCGTGTGCGGAAGTCGTAGACGACAAGTTCCATTTTCTTTCCAAGAACACCGCCTTTGGCGTTGATCTCGTCAACGGCGAGGCGGGCCGCCTTCTCCTCCGTTTGGCCGTAGGCCGCCCAGTCGCCTGTAAGAGCGGCAAGGTACCCGACCTTCACAGTCTCTTCAGCCGCCTTGGGCTCCTCGGCTTTCGGCTCCTCGGTCTTCGGTTCCTCGGCCTTCGGCGCTTCGGGCGTCGGGGATGGAGCTTCCTTCACCGGCTCCTCCTTCGGGGGTTGCGGCGTCTGCTGCTGCATAAAGAAATACCCGGCGACGACGACAAGCACAACAAGAGCGATCATCCAATTCCGTTTCAAAACCAACCACCTCCTGAGATTTTTTGTTCCACCGTACGGTTTCACTGCTTTTCAGAAGTTATTTTACTACGTTGCGCTCTATCTCTCAAATGCTTTCGGCTCTTTTCAGGGCGTTTGAAGGAAGAAATTATTTAATAACGCAGCCTCTATCGAACTGGCCTCGGCGCCGTCCGTCAATCTCCGGAAGGAAAAGGAACGCGGCGCATGCGGTACGAGGAAGCGACAATTTTTAAAAAAAACTTGCGGCAGCCTCTTCGGGAAGCTGCCGCAAGCACACTCGGAACCTCTTCTCCTACACGCAGGGGATCGGCGTCGAAGCAAACACTTCCTGTATCGTCTTCAGCGCCTGGTCGATCTCTTCCTTTGTAATGACGAGAGGAGGAGCGAAACGAATGATCCAGTCGTGCGTCTCCTTGCAGAGAAGCCCCTTCTCCTTCAACGCCGTCGTGTAGAGACGGGCTTTCCCCGCGGATTCGTTCAGAACGACCCCGATGAGGAGGCCCTTCCCGCGGACCAGCTTGATCTTGGGCGATTCGATCGCCTTGAGCCCGTCCATAAAGTACTTGCCGAGCTCCTCGGAACGCTCGACCATCTTCTCTTCGACGAGCACGTCGATCGCCGCCGCGGCGACGGCGCAGGCCAGGGGGTTGCCTCCGAACGTGGAGCCGTGAGTTCCCGGCTTATAGACGCCCAGGATGTTTTTGTTCGCCGCAATGGCCGATACCGGGAAGACGCCGCCGCCGAGCGCCTTGCCCATGATGATGATATCGGGCTCGATCTCCTCGTGCTGGAAAGCGAAATTTCTCCCCGTACGGCAAAAACCGGTCTGGATTTCGTCGATGGCAAGAAGGACGTTGTGCTTCCGTGCAATCGTCTCCAGTCCCTTCAGGAATCCGTCGCTCGGAACGACGACGCCGGCTTCTCCTTGGAT
>LVBO01000108.1 GCA_001604435.1 Synergistales bacterium Syner_01 | reverse complement strand
TTGTCTCGAAGACTTTCGAACAACGCGATCGTGTCGCGCATATATTTACGGGAATCCAGATAGACCCCTTTCGGAGCGCCGACGGGGGCGCCGAAAGGGGCGTCGCCGTACCTCCCGCCGCCGTACCCCCCGCATTGACATCGTATATGCGTTATCCCTTGCTCGCGGTACCGGGCTATGTTGTCGCAGATTTCGACGATATCATTCCCCTCGGCATGGCGGTATATCGGAACGCCCTCGCGACATTTTCCTCCGAAAAGCTGATACAAAGGCATCTTCGCCATCTTTCCCTTGATGTCCCACAACGCCATGTCCACCCCCGAGATGGCGTTGTTCTCCGCCGGGCCGTTGCGCCAGTAGCCGTTCTGGTGCATCAGGTGCCAGAGTTCCTCGATATTCTCCACCGGACGCCCTACCAACAAGGGCTTCAGATACTCCTCCACAAGACACTTCACCACCAAATGGCGGTACGCGAAGGTCGCGCACCCCAAACCGCAGAGTTCCGGCTCGCTCGTCTCCACCTTGACGACGACGAGATTGATACCCTCCGGCGCCGTGCAGATCACTTTGATATCCCGTATCGAAACCGCCATACCATGACCTCTTTTCCTTGATATCTCCACTCTCGCACGCTCGGAAGAACTTCCTTCGGTCAGCGCGATACCGCTCCCGCGCACACTTGTTAGTTGTCTTACAAGATTCGGGTAAAAAAATTACCCTTCCAAGCGCTCTATCGCCTGCTGCAAATGCTCGTACATGAGCTTCGAGGCCAGTCTGACTTTTTTTTTCCGGATGGCGTCGAGGATCGCGGTGTGATAATATACGCCGTCCTTGTACCCGAAGACCTTGTTCAGTGTTGCATGAGTGCGGGCCGTCTCGTTGAAAACCTCTTTCAGGCTTTTCTCCAGAAGATGATTCCCCGATGCCTTCGCTATGCTTTCATGAAAACGTATGTCCTCACGTACGAATACTTCCGCGTTGCCGACATTGTCGATCATGTTGCGCAAGTGCAGTTCCAGCTCCTGCATCATCTCCGGAGTCGCGTTGGAAGCGGCGAGGCGACACCCCTCCGTCTCCAGGATACGCCGGAATTCCAACACTTTTTTCATATCTTTGCAATCTTGGCTGGTAATGCTGTTCGCATTGTTCGGGAATGCGTCCAGAGAGCTGCTCCTCACGAACGTTCCCTTGCCATGGAAACTCTGCAGAGCGCCGACGCCGACGAACTGTTGAATAGCAACCCGGATGCTCGGCCTGCTGACGCCCAAAGTGCGCGAGAGAACATTTTCGGACGGAATTTTCTCTCCGACGGGCCAGACTCCATCTTCTATATTTTTTTTAATGTAATCCACAACTTGCTGAACGACGTTCGTCCGCATAACCCGCATTTGGCCCTCTCAACTTGTCTTACAAGATAGTGCCATCATTATAGCTTGATACAACAGAAACGCAACCTTTTTTTCCTCTTTTTTCTCGTTGTTTCTTCCCCTTCCGGAACAGGGCGCCGCACCCGTCAGAGAGCAAAATCATGTTCTTCGAAGCGTGAAGATGAAGCGCGGGGCAATACGAACACCGGCCGCTCCGAAAACAAAGGATGTTTCCGAAGCGGCCGATCACTCACGAATACGTCGTTTTGGCCGCAAGATTGTTCCGGTAAGCGCTACGCCTCTACTCCAGCGGTCCCTTCGGGTAGAGCGGGAACGCCGAAATCAGCTGCATCGCCTCGGCCTTGCAGGCGTCGAGGACGGCCCTGTCCTCGGGCGCTCCGGCGACCCGGTTCATGATCGCGGCGATCCGCTTGATCTCCGGCTCCTTCAGACCGCGCTGCGAGACGGAGGTCGTCCCGATGCGCACGCCGCTGGTGACGGAGGGCTTCTCCGGGTCGGAGGGGATCATGTTCTTGTTGATGGTGATGCCCACGTATTCGAGGGCATCCTGGAAGAGCTTGCCCGTGATCTTCTTCGGACGCAGGTCGAGCAGCACGATGTGGTTGTCCGTCCCGCCGCCGATGACGCGGAAGCCGTAGCCGGAGAGTTCCGCCGCCAGCGTCCTGGAGTTCGCGACCACCTGGAGCATCGTCCGCCGGAACTCCTCGGAGGCGGCGTGCTTGAAGAGCCACGTCTTCGCCGCCATGATGTTCAGGTGGATGGAGCTGATCGCGCCGGGGAAGACGCCCCTGTCCAGCGCCTTCGCGTGCTCCGCCTTGCAGAGGACCATGCCGCCGCGCGGCCCGCAGAGCGTCTTCGTCGTGGACGACGTGACGAAATCGGCGTGCGGCACGGGGCTGGGGATGACCTTCGCCGCGACGAGCCCGGCGACGTGCGCCATGTCCACCATCAGCAGGCCGCCGACGGAGTGCGCTATACCTGCGATGCGCTCGTAGTCGATCAGGCGCGGATAGGCGCTGCCGCCCGCGATGATCAGCCTGGGCTTGTGCTCCTTCGCCAGCGCCTCCAGCTCGTCGTAGTCGATCTGCTCGGTTTGCGCGTTCAGCCCGTACGAGACGAAGTGATAGAACTTGCTCATGAAGTTCGCCGGAGAGCCGTGCGTCAGATGACCGCCGTGGTCAAGCCGCATCCCGAGCACGCAGTCGCCCGGCTTGAGCACCGCCGCGTACACGCTGTAGTTGGCGGTGGAGCCGGAGTAGGGCTGCAAGTTCGCGTGGTCCGCCCCGTAGAGCGCCTTCGCCCGCTCGATCCCCAGACGCTCCATCTTGTCGGCGATCTGCGACCCCGCCTGAAAACGCGCCCCCGGATACCCCTCGGTCGTCTTGTTGGCGAAGACGCACCCCGAAAGCTCCAGAAGCTCCTCGCTCTCGGTGCTCTCCGAGGCGATCATTTCGATATTGTGCTCCTGCCGGTCCAGCTCCTCGACGACGATTCCGTACAGCTCCGGATCGGACATCCGCGTGTGTTTCAACATCTCCCAACAACCTCCTGAAATATCGGGGCCGAGAACAAAAAAAGTGAACACGGTCCCGCAGTCTTGCAACGAGGATACTCCAAGTTTCAAGAAGCGGCAAGGGGGACGATCATCCTCGCGGGGCTCGCGATGCGATTGACTGCTACGACACCTTGCCGCTATTATGAATACGGTTCTTTTACTCTGAAAGAATCCATCTACGGAAGAGAGAAACGCTTCCCGAAATCGATCTCCGTCTTCCCCGGAACGAGAGAAAAAGAGCGGCAAAAATCGAGCACACAACATAAGGAGTGATCTCAGTGAAAATGTTCCGTCGCGTATCGATCCGATTCCGTCTTCTGCTTCTTACCGGCACTCTGTGTCTTTTTACCGGAGCGGCGTCTTTTCTCGGTTACTATCGACTCGGCATGGCCGAGGAGAGCGTCCAAGCCATGTACATAGACAGACTCATGCCCGTCTACTGGACGAACGACAACAGAAACCACTCGAGAATGGTGGAGGCGAGCGTCTACTCTCTGATGATCGTTTCCGACGCGGCGCAGCGCTCGTCGATCGCCGCCGAAATCGCCGAACGCAGAGAAGCGATGGATCGAAACCTTTCGGAGCACGAGGACACCATACTTACACCGCGCGAAGCCGAACTTCTTGCGGAGAGCCGCAGAGCCTTGACGGAAGCTCGCGAAGCAATAAATTCCATCGTCGGCATGACGGAGACCGTCCGGGGCGTCGAAGCGTACGCCGCGTACCGGAGAGATGCGGCGCCCGCTTTCGACCGTCTTCAGAACACGCTCCTGGCCCTCTCCGACTATTGCCTCGAAGAGGCCGGGCATCAGAACGAAGAGACGAAGGCGGCCATCGCGACGGCGAGAAGAGTGCTCGTGCTCCTCGCCGTCGCGTCAGTCGTCTCGGGATTGCTCTTCGGACTGCTTATAGCATCCTCCGTCGCAAAAGCTCTCGCAGCTCTTCGAAGCGGGGTCGAGCGCTTCTCCGAAGGAGACCTTACCGTCGAATTCGACGAAAGCGGCGAAGATGAAATCTCTCTCGTCGCCCGTTCTCTCGCGCTTATGGGAGAAAAGCTGCGCCGCGCGATCAAGTCCATAGCCGACGCCGCGGAAAAGCTGGGGAGCAGTTCGGAGGACTTCTCCGCTCTGGCCGAGGAATCGAACGCCGGAGTCGAAGAGTCCCGCGCCGGCGTGGACGATGTTTCCTCTCAGATGGAAAGCCTTGCGGCGGCGAGTCAAGAGATAAACGCCGGCGTCGGAGAGGTGGCCGCCGGGGCGCAGTCCTCGGCGCAAAAAGGGACGGAGATGGCGAACGAGGTCGAACGTGCGCGCCTCTCCGGAGAAGAAGGGCGGAAAGCCGTCGAAAAAGTCGTCCTCAGCATCGGCGGAGTGGCCGAAGACACCGAACGGTCCGCGAGGGAGGTCGGGGGTCTTGGCGACCGCGCGAGAGAAATTCAGAGCTTCGTCACTCAGATAGGAGCGATCGCCGACCAGACGAACCTCCTGGCGCTGAACGCCGCGATCGAGGCTGCGAGAGCGGGCGAAGCGGGAAGAGGATTCGCCGTCGTCGCCGAAGAAGTTCGCAAACTCGCCGAAGAGAGCAACGAAGCCGCGAAACAGATCGCTTCGCTCGCCGCCGGAATCACGAAGGACTTGGACAGCGTGGTGGCGTCGTCCGAGAAAAACGCGAAGGAATCGAAGAGATCGAGCGCTCTTGCGGAGGAAACGCGCGGTACGATCGACATGATGATGGACGCGCTGTCGCGCATTTCGACGGCGACGCAGGACCTTGCCGCGGTCTCCGAAGAACAGGCCGCGTCGAGCGAAGAGATCGCGGGGGCGGTGCGGGACATCGCGTCGCGCGCGAGCGCCGCCTCCGCGTCCTCCGATATGGTGAGAGGGCAGATGAGCGAGGTCGGAACCTCCGCGGAGAGAGTGGCGCAGGGTTCGGAAGAGCTGGCGCGACTTTCCGTCGAGCTTCGAAAACTTGTAAGCGCCTTCAGGTTCGACGAAGAGGCGCGATCGGGAAGCCTTGTCCCCGTGGAGAATCCGACGGAACGGGGTCGGCGGCGGTCATGATCCGCGACGCCGGACGTAAGAAACACGGAGAAGAGAATCCCTCGGGCGAAGACCCTCACGTGATAGAATAGCATCGATAATTAAAGACAATCGCGCATCCGCGCAATACACTCGCGGAATCGACCGGGGGGGAAATTCGATGTCGAGCGAATGGAAGGGATATAACGAGTTGGCATGGACGGAGCGCATTCTCGCGTCTCCGGAGGAGTACGAAGAGGAAGCGGAGCTGTACGTCCGGCGCATCGGCGAGCGCGCCGCGACCCCGCCGAAGAGCTTGCTGCACCTCGGCTGCGGCGCGGGCGGGCACGACGTCACGTTCAAA
>LVBO01000607.1 GCA_001604435.1 Synergistales bacterium Syner_01 | reverse complement strand
TACCTGCCCAACCTCGGCAAGGGAGGCGCTACGCTGAGCCATGCGACGCTCTATCCGCAGGAAATGGCGGTCCGGCGGGTGTGGACGGGCGAGGGATCGATCCGCTGGACGCCGCTCACCTACGAGCAGCATCCGCTCCAGTGCAGGATCGTCGGAGAGCTGGCCGGACTGCCGGTCGTGCAGTATACGGGCGCGAAGATGGTGAAGGGGACCGCCAGGCTCAACGTGGGCGACTCGAAAATGCTGCCGTAAAGAAAGGAGAGACTGTCATGAACGGGTATTATGAGAACAAGGTCTCCGCGGTGACGGGGGCCGCCTCGGGAATCGGCCTGGGGCTCGTCGAGCATCTGCTGGCGAAGGGCGCCGCCGCCGTCTTCATGGGCGACGTGAAGGAGGAGAACCTGACGCGGGAGTCGAAGCGCCTGAACGAACAGTATCCCGGCAAAGTCTTCCCCGTATTCGCCGACGTGACGAAGCAGGAACAAGTCGCCGAACTCGTTTCCAGGGCGAAAGCGTTCGAAGGGCATCTCGACTTCGTCTTCAACAACGCCGGAATGGGCATGACGCTGCCCACCGAGAAGATCACCTTCGAGATATGGAAGTTCGTCGTCGATCTCAACCTGATGGGCGTCGTCTACGGCACGTACGGCGCGATCCCGATCATGCGCGAACAGGGATTCGGGCATATCGTCAATACCGGTTCCATCACGGGGCGGGTTCCCGTTCCGTACCAAGCCGTCTACGCCGCCACGAAAGCGGCCGTGATCTCGATGACGGAGAGCCTGCAGTACGAGCTGGAGACGGAGGGGCTGAACTTCAGCGTCTTCTGCCCCGGCAACGTCGCCACCGCGATTTTCGGCGACGTTCCGCCGCCTCCCGACGCCGTCGGCGTGGACGAAGCGGTGGAGCACATATTGGCGGAGGTGGAGAAGAAATCCCTCCTGATCATCTTCCCGCAGACGATGCGCGATTTCGACGCGACCTACAGGGAGCGCAGGGAGGAGTTCGACGTCTTCGCGCGGAAGTTGGCCGCCGAGCGCCGTGAGAACTACAGGACGAAGGGGACGTACTTTTAGGGTGCGTGCGCCGACGAAGGAAAGGAGGCTCGATCCGATGCGTCGCGGACTCTTCGATATCGTGTGCCTGCCGCTGGAAACCGTCCTGCTGTTCATCGCCGGGATGACGGTGTTCATCGCCGGAATCCTGCTCTTCCCGGTGTACGCGGGCCTGCTGCCGTACTATGAGAACGGCCTGTACGGTCTTCTGCTCTTCTTCTTCGCCCTGCAGACCGTCATGCTCGGGAAGACGCCTTTCGGCGAGCTTCCCGTGTCGAAGCCGCTACTCGGAGTCGGCGTTTCGGTCGCCTCTATCGGGATTGTGACCTGTTTCATCCCCGGAGTACCGAACATGCTCGCCCGGTGGATGCTGGTCGTCTGCCTCGGACCAGGAGGGGCGCTCCTGTTGCTGCAGATGCTCTTCTCCCGAAACAAACTCCGCTTGTGGCTGCGCGTCGGTGGCGTGCTCCGGCCGCTGCCCTTCGCGTGCGGCGCGGTCTATGCGCTGTCCATGCTCTCCGGACTGCTCGTGCTCACGCCGGACTTTCTGTCCGGGTACGGCACGGCGACGGCGGTGCTCCTTTACGGCGCGGCGATACTGAATCTCTCGCGCGTCCTCGCCGCCGTGCACACGGAGTACCCCGAGGCCTCCGCGGATGCGGGGGAGAAGGGCGGGCTCCCATTCGACAAGGCGATGCTCATGCTCACCGGCGTCTTCATGATGCTCCTCGGAGCCCTGCTCCTGCCCGTGAACCTCGGCCTGCTCCCCTTCTCGGGGAGCGCGCAGCTCGGCCTGCTGATGGTCATCTTCTCGGTGCAGATGCTTGCGGCGGGAAATACCCCCATCGGCGCATTCCCTCGTTCCCGGCTCGTCGTGTACCTCGGCGTGCTCTTCGCCGGACTCGGTATCGTCTCCTGCATCGTGCCGGACGTCCTGGTCGATCCGCTGACGCTCCTCGTCGGCGTGCTCAACATCCTGAGCGGAGGCCTCACGCTGGCGAAGGCGCTCCCCTCGCTGGTGAAGGCGCGGAAGATGC
>LVBO01000107.1 GCA_001604435.1 Synergistales bacterium Syner_01 | reverse complement strand
GTTCAGGAAATTCTCGACGCGAAGATCGAAGGAGAATCGCTCACGGTGGCCTTCAACGTTTCCTTTCTGATCGAAGGACTGAAAGCCCTGTACGGCGACCGCGTCTTCATCAGCTTCAACGGCCCGGACGGACAGATGACCATGCTCAGGCCGGGAGAGAAGGACTTCCTCTACATGGCCATGCCGATCAAGATCAGCGAGAGCGATATGCTCCACGAAGAAATGGACGAGGAAAACGGAGCGGAGATCCCCGAATAGGGCGTTTGAATGCGCTGCGGGACGCTTCGTCTTCGAAACTTCAAGAATATAGCGACGGAGACGATTCCGTGGGGCGAGGGGTTGAACCTTCTCGTCGGAAAGAACGGCGCCGGAAAGACCAACTGTCTTGAGGCGCTGCATGTATTGCTCGGCTGGGGACCGCTCGGCGACAGGAAGGATATCGCTTCCTGGGGAAGCGACGAGAAAAAGACGTTCATCACCGGTGATTTCTCCGGCGAGGAGGAGGCGTTCATCGCCCTCGGCATCGGTGGAAACACCGTCGTCAAGTACAACGGAAAGCGCTGCTCCTTTCCCGAAATCCGTTCCGTCGCGCCGTCGCTCGCGTTTCTTCCTTCCGACATGGAGCTGCTCGACGGATCTCCCGCCCGGAGGCGTTCGTTTCTCGACCGTCTCTGCGCGCTGCTCTGGCCGCTGTATGCGCGGCGGCTCGTCGAGTTCCGGCGGGCGGTGCGCCACAGGATCGTGCTGCTCCGGCAGGGAGGGAACGTCGGCGCTCTCTCCAAGGCGATGGCGCCGCTGGCCTCGTGGCTCTGGGGGGCGAGGGCGTCCGCCGTTTCGGCGCTTTCCGAGGGGCTTGCCGCGCTTCCCGATCTTCTGCCGTTGCCGGTTCGGCTGGCGCACGTCAGAGGCGGCGCGGGGAGGGCGAAGGATCCTCTCGAAGACTGGTGGGAGTCCCTCGACGCGCGGAAGGAGAAGGAGCGCCTCTGCTGCTCGCCGCTCGTCGGTCCGCACAGGGACGATCTCGACGTCTGTTGCGGCGAACGTTCCGCCGCCTCCTGTCTGAGCAGGGGGCAGAAGCGACGCGCCTCGGCGGCGCTGATGATCGCGGCGGGCCGGTGCGTCGAGCGGCGACTCCGCCGTTCGCCGATTTTGCTGCTCGACGAGATCGCCTCGGAGCTCGACGCCTCCGGGCGGGAAGTCATCGTGGAAACGCTCAGGGCGACGGGGTGGCAGGTCGTCGCCACGGCCGCCGGAGAGGTCGTTCCGGATTGGCCCGGATTGACGCTGCGCGTCGAAGACGGCGTCGTCCTCCCATGTAGATAGCCGTTCAAGTTTGAATCAAAGGATTGTGATCGAGAGATGCCGCTGTATGAGACACACTACGACGTGATCGTCGTCGGCGGAGGGCACGCGGGATGCGAAGCGGCCCTCGCCGCGGCGCGGACGGGCGTTTCCGTCCTCCACCTTAACCTCTACCTTGACAACACCGCTCTGATGCCGTGCAACCCGTCGATAGGAGGCCCCGCGAAGGGACACCTCGTCCGCGAGGGGAGCGCGCTCGGCGGCGAGCAGGCCGAGGCGGCCGACGCCTCCGCGATGCTCGTCCGCTGGCTCAACACGTCGAAGGGCCCCGCGGTGAGGGCGCTGCGCGCGCAGTGCGACCTCGCCGAGTACGCCCGGCACTACACGATGAAGATCGAGACGCAGAAGAACCTCGAAGTGCGGCAGGAGACCGTGACCGACCTCTGGAT
>LVBO01000106.1 GCA_001604435.1 Synergistales bacterium Syner_01 | reverse complement strand
GGTTCGACAACGTACGTCGCCGCTATTGTAGTTGATGGCAGGAGAGAGAGTAGGACTGTCAAGCTGAGTACGATGAGTATTGTTCTTCTCATGGAAACCATCCTCCTTTAAAATTTTTCTCAGGATTAAAAATCTCGGAACGTGTTTTATGAATCATTATGTTCTGAAGAGGTAAAGCACTCTTTTTGAAGATTCTTCTTCTCCACAGTATTATAGAATGAAATGGAAAAGATTGCCAGCTACTGAGGAAGCTCCGCTCCCGGAGGCTGGGGAGTATATAGTGGCTTACCTCCTTCGGTCAGAATATCAGACGATGCAATAATACTCACAGGACTATGTGGAGCCGGTGGAATATACAGCGGCTCCGAATTTTCCGTTGATAAAGGAGAAGATGGAAGCAGAGAGCCGCTCGAGGAGAGAGCTTGTGAAGAGCCTTCCGTTGTCAGGCCGGGAGAGAGAGCGGGGGGAGCGCCTGGCTGTACAACGCGTACGGGAACGCCGGAAGCGGGTGATATTGAATTGTGCAACGGCGCCTCATGCCCACTATGCATCGGCGGAGCCGGAGGAGTGTAGGGCGCTTGCTGCTGCATCGGCGGAGCCGGAGGTGCGTATTGAATCGGCTGTTGCGCCGTATTCGCCGGAGGAACAAAAGATTCGGAAGGGGGCATGATTGTAAAACCGTCGATTGCAACCGGAATCTCTTCTATTCTCGCCGGACGTTTAGGATCCCACAAAGGCTGCCTCTCTCCTTCTGCAGGATACTCCAAAAAACGAGAGAGCACGTTGAAAGATGGATCGATTTCCAGTGTCCTGCGAAGGGCTTTCTGGGCTTTGGGGAAAAAACCTCGCGCTTCATATGCTCTGCCGAGAGTGTACCAAGCATGGGCGTTCAGTGGTTCGCGTTCTACAATCTGTTCCAGAAGGGCAGTCGCCCGTGTAAAGAAGCGCTGTTCCATAAGAATCAACGCTTGGTCCAATGGAGTCGGGAGCACTATTTCCTCTATTTCTTTCTTGACCGGCGGAGGAGTTGGCTGCACCTGCTTTTTTACTGGAGGCTTCTTCTTTGGGGCGGCTTTAGGTGGAGTGTTTTCAGGCGCGGTTACAATCACTCCGTTTGCATGTGCGGTCTGCGGCTGCATGCATGGAAGAGGATTTAAAAAAAAGAGCAGGAAGAGTAAATATACGTTGAGTATCATTCTTTTATTCATCGTATTCATCTCAAAGGCGCCACCTTTTTTGTCCCGTATGGAGGAGCTGTTACCAAATCGTTCAGCTGAACGGGATTTTGGGAATTTTCATTGAGAAGACGAACGACAGCTTGTTCGCTCATGGTCCTTATTACCCTGACGTTTCCGACAACTCCGGGTAAAACTACAACGGGATTTTCAGGATCGACTGTTATGTACGTATCGCCCCTGACTACCTGAAGGATGTCGCCGACCGCGAGAGCGTCCTGACGACCGAGAGTTATTATGTACTCTCTGTTGCGTCGTGTCGAGTTTGCCGTCGGAGCAATAATGCGCCCAATGACTGCGAGTTCACCGTCTCTCATATCGGTGATTCCGACAGCTACTCCCTTGATAGCGTTTTTAAACGCCTGCCAGTATGGGGTGCCGGAAAACTGCCGCCATGTGAGCCGACTCATCTTTTGTCCCTTGTCAGGCGGCGTCAAGCGAAGAAAGTCAAGTCCGTTTCTATAGAAAATATCGATAATGCTCGTTCGTGTGTTCAGAAGATACAGGCGGTCGTCGCCCGGATTGAACGTGTATCTTTGGTCTTTTCCCGAGGAGATATAGGAAGTCTCCAGCTCCGCATCGGCAGCGCTGTATATTCTGACTCGCAAAGAAACATCGCCTTTTTCAAAGGAGCCGAGGACTTCGCGTTCTTTTGCGAGCACCGAGTAGAGCTCCATTTGGACTGCGAAAGCGCCTTGTCTGGAGTAGGGATCGTCCATCCATTGTTGCGCTTGCGAGTCGTCCAGTATTGAAACATCCGTAAAAGGGTTCTGTCGAAGCAAAGATGCAAGATACTCAGTCATTTTGCGTTCAAGCACATTCACTGGATAGTATTTACTCTCCCAGATTTCGTACTCCGTGTAATTCAGCGTAGGAAGCAACACGATATGACGGGACGAAACGGCTTCCGACGGAGAGGCGCACGTTGCCATCAGCAGCAGAAAAAAGAAGAGAATCCGATCTATTATTGATGATTGAGATTGCATTGGTTTCCATCCTCTCTACAAAAAAGTCGTGGGCACTTTAAATACTGTATCGGCAGAACAAACAACCGGTTAAGAGACAACCAAAAAATACGGAGAAATTCGGAGAGACAGGCTCGCCGCCTTCTTTTCGCGTCCTATTATAGAGCATATTCTAATCGAAGAGTGGAGAGGATGAGAATTGACTTGGAAGATGATATAATAAATCTGTTTTCAAGAAAAAAAACGATTTCAAAGGAGGAAGGATGCTGAATGAAAAAGCTGGACATCTTTAAGTGCGAACTGTGCGGCAATGTCGTGGAACTTCTTCACGTCGGAGGGGGCGACCTTATCTGTTGCGGTCAGCCCATGAAGCTCCTTGAAGAGCAGACGGCGGATTCTGCAACGGAGAAGCACGTGCCGGTCATCGAAGGTACCAAGGTGAAAGTCGGCAGCGTTCCTCATCCAATGACCGAGCAGCACTATATCGAGTTCATTGAAATTATGGCGGGAGATAGAATATGCAGAAAGTTCTTGAATCCTGGTGAAGCCGCAGAGGCTGTTTTTGAGGAGTTTACTCCCGAAAAGAGCAGGGAGTACTGTAATATTCATGGTTTATGGAAGGCGGAAAAGTAAGTATGATCAGCAAAAAACTTGAAGACGCGATTAACGACCAGATCAATGCGGAACTCTACTCGGCCTATATCTACCTTTCAATGTCGTCTTGGTTCGATTCAGAGAATTTGAAGGGGATGTCTCACTGGATGAGCATCCAGGCAAAGGAAGAAGTAGAACACGCGATAAAATTCGCCGGTTATGTCATGGAGCGCGGCGGAAGAGTTCTGTATAAGGCCGTGGAGGGACCGGAAACCGATTGGACCTCTCCGTTGGAGGCCTTCAAAGTTGCATACGAACACGAGAAGTATGTCACCCGCCGGATTAACGACCTCATGGATCTCGCCGTGGCCGAGAAGGATTACGCAAGCCAGGCGCTTCTCCAGTGGTTTGTGACGGAGCAGGTTGAAGAAGAGGCGAATGCGGACGAAATCGTAAGCAAACTCGAGATGATCGGGGATGGAAAGCACGGCCTCCTGATGATCGACAGGGAATTGGGAGATAGAGAGGACGACTAGGAGTCGTTTCAGCATCTCCTTGTTGAACGAAATATGCGGGCAGGAGCTACATGCTCCTGCCCGCAATGCAGGAAGATGAAGGGAGGATACTCAATGGATAACGGGATCGACCCCCGAGCTCTTTTTACATTGAATTACGGAGTGTATATTCTCAGTACCGGATATGGAGGAAAATACAACGGACAGATAATCAACGCGCTCATGCAGCTAACCGCTGAACCGATCTGCATGGCTGCCTGCCTTCACAAGGATAACTACACAACGGAACTTGTGGAGAAGAGCGGTCGCTTTTCCGTCTCCGTGCTCGAAGAATCAGTCCCGCTGAAGTTCATCGGCGTCTTCGGGTTTCGTTGCGGACGTGATTTCGACAAATTCGGGGAATGCAGGTACGAAGTCAAAGAGGGCGGCCTTCCGCTTGTAACGGAGTATTCTCTGGCGGGTATAGAACTGAAAGTTCTCTCCGTACAGGAGGTCTTCACGCATAAGGTCTTCATCGGACAGGTGGAGCAGGCGCAACTTTTTAAAGAAGGAACCCCTTTGACGTACGCGAACTACCATAGAGTCAAAAAAGGCAAATCGCCATCGAACGCTCCGTCCGCGATTTTCAACGAAGTGAAGTGACTGGGGTGTACTTAAAAACGAGCTGTTGAATTTTCCACGGAGCTGTGGGGTAGAAGATGTGCGTGCATCTATCTCACGGTTCCTGGTTTTTTTCGGGGAGTTGCGATGACGGAAAACAGAAGAGAAACGGATATTCTTCAACGCTTATGGCCCTGTTTTGAGGAGGCATACGCCCGTTACAATCGGCGCGAATTTGTTTCTCCCGATCCTCTGGAGACAATCTACCCCTTTCCCCGCACAGAGGACAGGGAGGTGGCGGCGCTCCTTGTATCAAGTATTGCGTACGGTCGTGTCGCGATGATCCTTCGGAGCGCCGGGCGTCTTCTAGAACTCCTTGGTCCATCGCCCGCGGAATACCTCAGGACCGTTTCGCCTTTTGCTCTTTCGCGTGAAACTGAACCGTTCCGCCATCGATTCACTTCCGGTGCGGAGATCGCGGCGCTTATGAGCGGGATAGGGCGTATTCTTCGAGAATATGGAAGCATCGAGGAGCTTCTGGCAGTTTCTTTTGGCAGGACGCGAGATGTACTCGAAGGGATTTCCGATTTTGTAGAAAACGTACGAAGTAAGAGTTCCCTTGGAAGCCGTTTTCTCCTGCCTTCTCCGAGTGACGGGAGCGCATGCAAACGTTTCTTTCTTTTTCTCAAATGGATGGTCCGAAGGGACGACGTCGATCCGGGCGGATGGACTGTCCTGAAACCGCGGGATCTCCTGATTCCTATGGACGTGCATATGTTCCGGATCTGCTCGACTCTTGGGCTGACGCGACGTAAACAGCCGGACCTGAAAACCGCGGTTGAAGTAACCGCCCTTTTTCGGGAAATTCTTCCCGAGGACCCTACTAAATTCGATTTTGTCCTTACGAGGTTCGGTATACGGAAGGAGCTGAGCGAAACTTCCTTTCTCGAGCAATGCCGGGGAGCGGTAAACTAGGTACCACTCGTGCATTTCGGCTCTTCAATTTCATCGCAAAAATTTGAATGAAGGATATTCCCGATGTGTTTGCTGTCGGTTCCGGGAAGAACTGCCATCAGTTTCGTTATGATTGCCTCCCGGGTCATGTCTTTTCCGGAGATAGCGCCCAGGTCGAGCGTTTTTCTTCCGACCTCGTACACGCTGAGGTCGACTCCCCCGTAAACGCACTGCGTCGTAATAATGACCGGAATGTTGCGCTCGCGGCACATGGCGATCGCCGGGAGCAGGTTTTCTCCGAGATAGGGAACGCCTCCAAGGCCGAGCGCTTCGAGAACTATAGCCTTTGGTCCGGCGTCGGCAAGATGGGAGAGGTACCGGGAACGAAAACCGGGAAAGAGCGTTACAAGGAAAATCGAGGTCTCCAGTTCAAGGGCGCCTACATCCGCCGGGTACTTCTCATGAAGAACAGGAGCGTGTTGTAAAACAATCGTCCCGTTTTCCCGGTATCCAAGCTGAGGATAGTTGATGCTTGAAAAAGCGGTGGATTCATGGCTGAGAATCTTTTGGGATCGAGGGCCGTGGATCAGCCTGTTGTGAAAGGCTATGGAAACACCCTTTTGTTTTCGTTCAATGAGAGCGGAGAGAAAAGAAAAAGCGCCTTCGATATTGTCTTCGGCATCGGACCCCGGAACGCCGATGGGCTCCATGGATCCCGTCAAAACTACGGGCTTTTCGAAGCCGGGAAGCATGAAAGAAAGAGCCGAAGCCGAATACGCCATGGTGTCCGTTCCGTGAAGAACAAGGAATCCGTCGTAATAGAGTTCTTCCGCCCTGAGGCATGCGGCTATCATCTTCCAGTCCTCCGGAGACATGTTTGAACTGTCCTTTGAAAGAAGATCGAGAACAGTGATCTCCCCGAAACGTTCAACCCCTGGAACAAACGAAAGAAGCTCTTCCCCGGGCAGCGAAGGGACCAGACCGTTCGAGCCCGCCCTTGAAGCTATTGTACCGCCGGTCGAAATCACAAGAAAAGAAACCATTTTCTCATCTCCTTTGAATGTCGTTCACATTGGTTCTTCATAAGCGTCTGATAACTTGTTTTCCGTATCCCGGGGAAGGAGCGCGGAGTATTCCGAGAGCATTTCATCCAGGGTGACGAATTCAAATCCTTTCGCCCTGAGCGAGGAGACGATCCCGGGCAGCGCGTTGATCGTCGAGGAGACTCCGGAATGAAAAAGAAGTATGGACCCCGGCGCCGCCTTCGAGAGGATTCTTGCCGTCATCCTGGCGGCTGAAACGCCGGTGTAATCCCGGCTGTTGATATCCCAAAGTACCGTACGCATTCCGGCCTCTTCGACCAGAGAAAGGACGTTTTTCGTGTAGTTGCCTCCGGGAGGCCGGAAAAAGCGCACCTGAACAGGGATGTTCCGTTCGATCGACTCGCTGCAACGGCGTATGTCATCCAGGAATTCCTCCGGAGAGAGAAGAGCGGAATTGTTGTGCCAGTAGGAGTGATTGGCGACGGTGTGGCCGCGTGCGAAGATCTCGCGCACGAGCGCCGGGTACCTGTCGACCATCTTGCCTACAAGAAAAAAACTCGCCTTGACATCGAGCGCATCGAGGGTGTCCAGGAGTGTCGGCGTCAGTAGCTGATGGGGGCCGTCGTCGAACGTGATTGCGATCGCATGGACCATTCTGTTGCCCGAATAGACAGGAGGTTTCGCTTCGGCCCGGTTTTGTGTCCATGGAACAAGAAAAAGGAGAATGAGACAGGCAGTACGTAGAGTAAAAAAATTCATATCGGGGATCACCCTTGCACCTTCCGGAGAATCACAATGCCGAGAATAAAAGTATACGAGAGGATGAGGATAGCCAACGGACTCGATCCGGTGACCTGAGTGACGAAGCCGAAGATTGCCGGACCGAGAATGCCGGAGAATTTGCTGGAAATATCATAAAAACCAAAGAACTCGGCTGTGCGTCCCGCAGGTATCATCGAGGCGAAAAAACTTCTGCTGATAGCTTGCGTGCCGCCCTGAACCATTCCTACCGAGAAAGCGAGCGCCCAAAAGTGCCAGGGCTTGCTGATGAAAAC
>LVBO01000105.1 GCA_001604435.1 Synergistales bacterium Syner_01 | reverse complement strand
CGTCCTGCGCTCGGCGAAGCCCGTGCTGATACTCGTCTTTTTCACGGCGTTCATTCACGTCTTTTTCACCGACGGGACGCCGCTTCTGGAAATCGGTTTCATAACCATCACCCGCGAGGGAGTGTCCGGCGCCGTCTATATGGGGCTTCGCCTTCTCTTTCTCGTTCTCTTCGCTTCGTTTTTGACGCTCACGACCAAGCCGATGGAGCTTGCCGACGGACTTGAACGTCTTTTCTCCCCGTTCGCCCGATTCGGCTTTCCGGCCCACGAACTCGCGATGATGATGACGATCGCGCTCCGCTTCATCCCCACCCTTCTCGATGAAACCGACCGCATCATGAAGGCGCAGCTCGCGCGAGGGGCCGCGTTCGACCGCGGAAACCTCTGGAAGCGGCTCAAGGCGTTCCTCCCCGTGCTCATCCCTCTCTTCGTCATCGTCTTCCAAAGGGCGGAGGATCTTGCGACCGCCATGGAGGCGCGCTGCTACAGAGGAGGCGAGGGGCGTACCAGAATGCACCCTCTTGTCTGGAGGACCGGCGATACGCTCGGCGCGCTCTTTGTCCTCGCCGTTGTCGCCGGCCTGATCGCCGGAGATCGGAGCTTCCTTTCGTGAAGTACGCCGCGGTCGTCGGATACCGGGGGACGTCCTTCTCCGGGTGGCAGCGCCAGAGCAGCGGCCTCGGTGTTCAGGAGAAGATAGAGGAGAGCCTCGGGATCATTTCCGGACGGGAGGTCGGCGTCACGGCGGCCGGTCGCACCGACGCGGGCGTCCACTCACGGGGGCAGGTCGTTTCCTTCGAGCTTGAAAAGGTTTGGCGGCCCGACAAACTCCTGCTCGCCATGAACTTCCACCTTCCGCCCGATGTGAGCGTGATGAAAATCGCCCATGCTCCGCAAAGCTTCGATGCCCGCCGATCCGCGCTCTGGAGGGAATACCGGTACCTGATTTGGCACGGCAACGCCCTCCCTCCGCTGCTTCGGGGGCTTGTATGGTGGAACAAATTCCGCTGGAACCGCGCGGAGACGCTGAAGGCATGCGCGCTCTACGAGGGAACGCACGACTTCGGCGCCTTCTGCAAGACGACCGAGCGACCGGAACGCTCCGTCCGCACGATCCACAGGGCGACCCTCCGCCGAAAAGGGGACCTCACGATATTCACCGTCCGCGGCAACGCCTTCCTCACCAATATGGTCCGCATCATGGTGGGCAATCTCCAGGCCGTCGGGTACGGAAAGAAAGATACCGAGTGGCTCGCCTCCCTTCTCTCCGGAGGAGCCCGGGCGGAATCCGCCATGACCGCCCCCCCTGAAGGACTCTATTTTTGGCGCGTGGGGTACGGAGAGGGTACCCCATTTCGCACGAACGGTATAGAATAGAGAGCGTGTTCACGGTACGGACCTGCGGAAATCCTCCGCAACCTTTCCGAGAAGTGGAAGCGAACAGCCTCTTCAATATCCAAAGGAGGAAGACACCGTGTTTGGAACGGATATCGGAATAGACCTGGGAACTGCAACAGTCCTTATGTACGTCAAAAACAAGGGCATCGTACTGCGTGAACCTTCCGTGGTCGCGGTGGACCTTGACACTGGAAAAATTCTCGCGGTGGGGTACGAAGCCAAGAACATGGTCGGACGAACGCCCGGGAGCATCACCTCCGTCCGTCCGCTCAAAGACGGCGTCATCGCCGACTACACCATGACGGAGGCCATGATGCACCACTTCATGCGTCGCGTGCTCAAGGGCTTCAATCGCTTCTTCCGCAACCGGGTGATGATCTGCGTTCCATCGGGCGCCACGGACGTCGAGCGCCGCGCGGTTCTCGAAGCGGCCGTGGAAGTCGGCGCAAAGGAAGCCTACCTCATCGAAGAGCCGATGGCCGCGGCGATCGGCGCCAATCTCAACGTCGAGGAGCCCCGAGGGAAAATGGTCGTCGACATCGGCGGCGGCACCACCGACATCGCCGTCATCTCCCTCGGCGGCATCGTCGTCTCCAAATCGCTCCGCATCGGAGGCGACCGCTTCGACGAGGGAATCATACGCTTTCTCCGCAAGCAGTACAACCTCGCCATCGGCGAACAAACGGCGGAAAACCTCAAGATCATGATCGGCACCTGCCTTCAGGAGGCCCCCGATACGAAGATGATTCTCAAGGGGCGCGACCTGGTCCAGGGGCTTCCGCGCCAGATCGAAGTCTCCAGCGCGAGCGTCTCGTTGGCGATCGGCGAAATGGTCCAGGCGTTGATCGATGGAGTTCGAAATGTTTTGGAGCTAACGCCGCCGGAACTCTCCGCCGATATAATAGACAGGGGGATCGTGCTTACCGGAGGAGGCGCTTTGTTGCGGGGCCTCACCGAGCTGATCACCCGCCAGACCGGCATCAACTGCTTCACCGCCGACGACCCCATGGAATGCGTCGCGCTCGGAACGGGAAAGGCGCTCGCCGAGATCGACAAGCTTCAGGCATCGGGACGGAGCGGAATTTTGGTGAACCGCAGAAAAGGTCGGAAGAAAAAGCTCTGATCCGCCGAAAAAGCTGCCGTCACGGCGGAGCATCGAGGGAGGAAAAAATATGCATCGGGGACTCTATGCCGCCGCATCCGCGATGATCGTCCAGGAAAGTATGCACGATGTCGTGGCCAATAACCTTGCGAACGTCAGCACTTCGGGGTTCCGGAGACGGATTCCCGTCAACAAGTCGTTTCCCGAGGTTCTTATGGACCGGATCGAGAAGAAATCCGAGGACGGCGAGATCAAACTCATCGGCCCGCCTTTCCAGCTCGGACTCAAAGGGAAGTTCCTCATCGGCGACCTCAGCCTCGCGAACGTCTTCTCGGAAACCTACATGACCACCGAATCCGGCGCGTTGCAAGTCACCGACAACCCCTTCGACGCGGCGATCGTCGGCGAAGGGTATTTTGCCGTCCAGGACGGCGCAGGGAACATCTACTACTCACGTTCGGGACACTTTCAGAAGAACGCGGAAGGACAGCTCGTCACGGAGGATGGAATGCTCGTCCTCGGAGACGGCGGGCCGATCGAAGTTGGCGACGCGTCCCGTTTCGCCATCACCGAAAACGGCAATGTCGTCGCCGACGGCGCCGTGGTCGACATGTTCCAGGTCGTGACCTTCGAAAACCCCACGTACCTCAGACAGGTGGGCCGCACCGCTCTTGCCGTCACACCGCAGTCGGGCGCGCCCGTTCCGGTCGAGGAAATCCACCTCGAACCGGGCGCGTTGGAGATGTCCAACGTGAACGTGGTCGAGGAGATGGTCAGGATGGTCGAGGCGCACCGCGCGTACGAGTCGGCCTCCAAGGTGTTGATGACGCACGACGAGCTCACTGGGAAACTGATCGCGTCCTACGGCAGGACGAGTTAACGGGAGGGAGAAAGAAATGCTCAGAGCTTTATGGACAAGCGCAAGCGGGATGATCGCGCAGCAGACCAATCTCGACGTCACCACCAACAACCTCTCGAACGTGAATACTTCCGGCTTTAAGAAAAAACGGGCCGACTTCGCGGATCTGCTCTACCAGATCAACAGGGAACCAGGCGCGCCCGTCGAACCCGGGTCGATGGTACCGACGGGAGTCCAGGTGGGGCTCGGCGTCCGCGTCGTCGGAACGCCCCGCATCATGACGCAGGGGAACCTCCAGGTGACGGACCGTCCTCTCGACATCACCATAGAAGGCGACGGCTTCTTCCAGGTGCTTCTGCCGAACGGAGAAGTTGCCTATACTCGCGCCGGAAGCTGGAATATGGACGGCGAGGGGCAGATCGTCAACACTGACGGACTGCTCATCGAACCCGCCCTTGTTGTCCCGCAGGATGCCACGGAGATCATGATCAGCCCGGAAGGTTTGGTTTCTGTTAAGATCGAAGGCCAAGCGGACGTGGAGGAGATCGGACAGATCGAACTCGCCCGTTTCATCAATCCGGGCGGCCTCCGCGCCGTCGGCAAGAACCTCTTCCTCGAAACGGCGGCCAGCGGCGCGCCCATAGTCGGCAACCCCGGGGCCGAGGGGCTTGGACAGGTCCATCAGGGCATCCTCGAAATGTCCAACGTCCAGGTAGTCGACGAGATGGTCAACCTGATCATCGCGCAGAGGGCGTACGAAGCGAACTCCAAGGGAGTGCAGACGGCGGACGATCTGCTCCGAATAGCCAACAGCATCAAGAGGTAGGCTCGTGGCGCCTCTCTTTCACAATTTCTCAAGGCGGAGCGGTCTGCAGGCCCTCCGCCTTTATCGCACTCTGCTTCTTCTCCTTTCGCTTCTTTTTCCTTTTTGCTCCGACGCATCCGCCGTCGATCTCATCATCGAGATGGACGCTTTCGTGTCCGTCTCCGGAAGTCCCTTCCCCCTTTCCGAAGCCGCCCGCCTCTCCGGAGATCCGGAGCTGGTGAGGAAGACGGGAGCGTTCCTTCTCGATATTCCTCCGGACGGACTCCTGACACGGGATACTCTGCTCAACACCCTTGTTTCCAAGGGAATCGGCGGCATCCGTCTCAAGCTCGTCATGCCGTCCGCGATGCGAATTTCCCTTGACGAGTCTCTGGGCGCCCTCGTCAAGCGTCTCTCCGGGTGGCGATGGACGGTCGACGTCGAACCTCTCGGACCGGTTCCTCAAGGTCGTCTCGTCTCTCCGCCTTCGATACCTCCCGGTTCCGGCTCCGCAACGCTTCGTTTTACCGACGACAGGGGGAACGAACGGGCGCTCGCCGTTCGCCTCTCCTGGAGCCAACCGGCCGTCGTCGCGACTCGCCCTCTCGAAAGAGGAGCGGTCATTGCAGCCGCCGACGTCACGGTGCGCGAAGTCCGCGTCATGCGTTCGCAGCCGCTGGCATCCACGCCCGACGAAGTGCTGGGGCGTCGTCTCGGGAAGAACCTGCAAACCGGTGAACCCGTTCTTCTCAACTCCCTCTCGCTCACTCCGATAATTCAAAGGGGAGACTCTGTTATAATAACCGTACGGAAGCCGGGGTTCCTCATCGAAGTCAGGGGAGAAGCCCTTGATGCAGGCGCGGAAGGAGAGAGCATCCGGGTGCGTAATCTGCAGAGCAGAGCCGTGATCCAGGCGCTCGTCGTCGGATCCGGAAGAGTGGAGGTGCAGTAATCAATGAAACGAAGAGCGTGCGTTCTCATCCTTTTGCTGTGTGCGTCGGTTGCCACCTGTGTCGCAACGGAGGCGGCATCGCTGTGGAACGACAATACGAACTGGATAGCCGACCGTCGCCCGTCGCAGGTGGGCGATATCGTGACCGTCTTCGTCGATGAAAAGACGAAGACCAAGGACGAAGGAACGACCGAGGCGAGCAAGACGAACGACAACAACGCCGGCGACGGTTTCGGCATCTTCGACTTCATCCGCGCGTTCGGCTTTAAATCGTCGAGCAAAATGAAGGGGGACGGCTCCACGGAGCGGACTCACAGCGCCAAGGGTCAGATTACCTGTCTCGTCACCGACATCCTCCCAAACGGCAATCTCGTCATCGAAGGGACGAGGGACATCGCCACGCACGAGGAGACGCTCCAGCTGCATGTCGTGGGCGTCATCCGCCCGCAGGACGTGGACAGCTACAACAAGATCAGGAGCGACCTCGTGGCGAACGCCGAGATCGACATCAAGGGCAGGGGAACGATATCCCGCCTGCAGAAACCCGGCATCCTGACGCAGATCCTTCAGGCGATCTTTTAAGGGGGCGCGAAAATGAAAAAACTTAAGAGAGTCTTTCCCATCGCGTTTTTCCTTATCCTCCTGACGGCCTGGA
>LVBO01000606.1 GCA_001604435.1 Synergistales bacterium Syner_01 | reverse complement strand
ACATGGAGCACCCCGTCGCAGGAAAACTGAAGGTCACCGGAAGCCACATCAAGCTTTCCGAAACTCCAGCCGGAGTGCGCACCCCCTCCCCCGCTCTTGGACAGAACAACGAAGAGATCCTCGGCTCGCTTCTCGGTATGACCTCCGAGGCTATCGCCGCGCTTCGGGCAGAGGGGGCGGTGTAGCATCATGTCCTTCTCCCTGCCCGAACGGATCGAGATTATGGAGGTCTGCCCCAGGGACGGCTTCCAGAGCGTAAAGGAGTTCATCCCCACGGAGGGGAAGATCGCCGTACTCGACGCCCTCGCCGGAACGGGCATCTCCACGATGGAGATCACCTCCTTCGTGAGCCCGAAGGCCATTCCGCAGATGGCGGACGCCGCGGACGTCACGGCGCACTTCAACGCGAAGTGGCGAGGGAAGATCACCTCCGTCGCCCTCGTACCGAATCTCCGGGGCGCCGAGTCGGCCCTCGCGGCGGGCGTCGACTGGATGAACTTCGTTATCTCGGCGAGCGTGGATCACAACATGGCGAACACACGAAGAACGGTGGAGGAATCCATCGAGGAACTCAAGAAGGTCTGCGCGCTGAAGGGGGAGACGAAGCTCCGCCTCTCCGTGGCGACCTCCTTCGCCTGCCCCTTCGCCGGAGACGTCCCGTCCGAAAAAGTCGTTCGCGTCGTGGACGCATGTCTTGAGGCGGGGATCGACGGCGTCACCCTCTGCGACACGATCGGAACCACCGATCCGAAGTATCTTGCGAATACGCTTACGGAGATGCGGGCCAGATACGGAGACTATCCGTTCGCCCTCCACCTTCACGATACGCACGGAATGGCGCTCGCCAACATGCTGACGGCACTCCGGATGGGATTTTCCTCCTTCGACGCCGCGGCGGGCGGCCTCGGAGGCTGCCCCTTCGCTCCCGGCGCGGCTGGAAACGCCGCCACCGAGGATATGGCGAACATGGCGGAGCGCATGGGAATCGCCACAAGCATCGATATTCCGAAACTGCTCTCCGTCGTGCGCAGCATGAAATCGAACTACGGGCTGACGACCTTCAGTCATCTCGCTGCGGCGGACAAGACCTGCTCCGACT
>LVBO01000104.1 GCA_001604435.1 Synergistales bacterium Syner_01 | reverse complement strand
TCCCCGAAGAGGACGAGATGAACCCCGTCCTGATCGCCCGAAGCATCGACGAAGCCGTGGAGGCCGCAACAGCACGGGGCGTCCGGGGAAAGGAGATCACGCCGTTCATCCTCGCCTACCTTCACAAGGCGACGGGGGGAAGCAGCCTCCACGCGAACAAGCAGCTCGTCTACAACAACGCCCGCGTGGCGGCGCAACTCGCCGTGGCCTACGCGGAAGAGGCGGGGGAGTAGGAGCGCGCTCGAAGAACACCTTGAGGAGAAGGAGGCGGACGAAGTGCTGACCTATCTGGAGAAGGAAATCCGGAAACTCAAAAAAGAAGGACGAGAAGAAGGGCGAGAAGAAGGTAGGGAAGAAGGTCGAGAAGAAGGGCGCAAAGAAGGCGTCGAGCCGGCGAAGCTCCAGATGATCCGGCGCATGCTGGAAAAAGGCATGGCGCTTTCCCTCGTCGCGGAGCTCGTCGACCTTCCCGAAGAGCAGGTGCGCCGACTGGCCGAGCTCCCTCGCTGAACTGTCGGCCGAACCGCTCCAGGCTGACCGGACGCTTTTTCTTGCGCCGTTCGTCGAGAGGTTTCCCGCGCGCGGGCTCTTGACGAACGGCGCGACTGTTGCTACTATTTATTTCCATTTGTTGCACATCTCTCATCGGCCTCTCAGGCAGTCGGCTTTCGGACCATCCTCCCCGGCGGAGGATGAAGCGGAGCAAGTACATTTTCCGGATCTCACTGAACGATGCACACGCCCCAAAGCACTGGACACGATGTGTGTTCGCTTCCCGCAACGTCCGTCGTTACTCTTCACGCGCGCAGCGTCGGTCCGGGCGGAACGACGCCCTGAAGCACCTTGATAAGAGAACGGAGGAGGTGTCCCGCATGAACGATTCCAAGTCGCTCGCTATTTTGCTGGAGTTCGTCCAAAGCCCGCTTGTGGAGGGCAACTACCACATCTACAAGTTCGACCCGCAGAGAGTGGAGAAGAGCGACCCCGAACTGGCCGAGCAGATCGTCCGCCTCGGGGAGGCCACCGAAAGAGCACTGGAACACCTCGCGGAGAACGGCATCCACGTGATCGCCGGGGGCGCGCTGCCCCCTTACCTCACGTCGAGCATGCTCAACTGAAGCCACGCTTCGGCGAGCGGGAGGCGCTTTTCTTCCGCTCCCTCGGAGCGCGTATCGATGCAACGTCAGGAGGAAGGCGCCGCCATGAAGAAATTTTTCGGAACGCTGTTTCTTGTCATGTGCCTGATAGCCGCGTCAAACATCTCCGGCCACGCCGCCGAACAACTCGACGACAGGCTCGCCGAACTTCGCGGCATAGAAAACCGGGGCGATCTCGACCACCTCGGCCTGGAGAAGCTGCGCACGCTCGACAGGGCCGAGCGGAAAGACATTCTTGAGCTGCCGCAGGAGGATATCCTCTGGCTCCTCTCCTACGGCCTCGATATGTACGACTCCATGCTCTACTCCCTCGTCGGGAAAAGCGAACGCGGAGCGCGCAGACAGGACGAAAAGCTCGGCGAATTCACCAGCCGGTTCAACAGCATCTGGAACACGATCAACTCGGCGTACACCGCGCTTTCGGAAAAACCAACGGAACCTTCGCCCGCCGACAAGCTCTTCGAACTGCTGAAAAAGGGCGCTTCACCGCAGGAGCTGCTTCCAGTAACCACCGAAGGCCTGAAATACACGTGGGAGATACTCAAGGGGTGGTTCGCGGAAAGTGAAAAAGAAGAGGCGTTCCTTACCGAACTGAAGACTCTCAAAACGCAGCACCCCGCGCTTCTGGAGAACGCGCCGGACAGCCCCTGGAACTTCGCGCTGCTGAGCTACGCCAGATTGCGGCGGCAATCCGCCGACTACGTCAAATACCTGAATCAGTTCGAGATCGACGTCGCCAGGCACTCGGTCCCCTACGAGAAGACGCGCGCTCTCAACGACGGCATCCTTTCGATCAAGCGCGAGCTGGCCGCATACGACGCCAAGCTGCGGAAGGCCGTCGTCGATATCCCCGTATTCACCGTCCAGTTCTACTCCAAGGCGCGTATCGACAGCGCGAAAGGAATCTTCCGCGACGACACGGCGGCCATCCAGGAGGCGGGGGCGCTCTTCGCCCGGACGGCTGCCCTGATCAACCTCGCCGTGGACGACAACGTCCGGAAAGGGTGGACGGAGATTGCGGGCGCGCTGAAAGACCTGCTGAGCAGGGAGCAGTACGATGAACTGAAGGCCATAAGCCAGGCGGTGAACATGATGTGGGACTTCGACGATGTCCCAAGGACGATCAACTGGCCGTAGACTAAGTGCGGGGCGCGGAAGGGGCTTTTGCCGAGCTCATCATACATGATACCCTCCCACTTCGCACCGATTGCAGGTGTACGCGGCAACCTGTTTACCTTTATTTGTTTTCTACCACAAATCGATTATACGAGGAGATATATAAATTATGATTTCAAGAACATGGCACGGGATCGTGCCTCTCTCCATGAAAGATGCGTTCGAAAAATACGAGTATGAGACAGGTGTGAAAGAAAGCCTTGCCACAAGAGGTAATCAGGGCGCCTTCCTAAAAATAATCGAACAAGGACGGTACGCGCATTTTTTTCTGTGTACAAAATGGGACTCGATGGAAAGCATGATAACGTTTGCAGGCGAGCAGCCTACAATAGCCGTAACCTATCCTGAAGATGAAAAATACGGGTTAATATCTGATCCCATTGTACTTCTCCAAGAAGTATCCGATAGTCGGGATCCATTTCAGGGCTAATTTATACAGACGCCCTGAAGTCGCGATAAACTCAGGATATTCTTATCATTCTTTATGATCCAAACAAAGAGGCTCCTCCATCAAGCCTCGTATGCGGGTTCTTCTATCATACAATATTATCAACGGATTATAGGAGCGCAAAAGCATGAGCAGATTCACAGGACAAAACATCATCAAAATTATAGCAGCGCTTGTAGCCGTTACGGCTGTGTGTATTGCGACGTATCTCTTTCTGTGGGGCAAGTTATTCCCCTATTCCCCTCTAAAGTTAGGCTTCACAAAACATGAGCTTTCGAACGTCATTATCTATGAACAGCACGGAGCGGCATTCGACGATTACGCGGTGATCGATTCGTATCCGCCTACGGTAGAAAAAACACATAAACTCCACTTTCTTCGGAAACCCGTACTGTACATTTTTCGCGACAAAGACAGCTACTTGCGGCGCTCGACGACAAAAGCAAGGTTCTATGCCTATCCCAACGGCGGCCTGGCGATATCTCCGTGGGCTCTTCTAGAGGCGCAAGAAGGCAAGATCTCCTTGGAAATATACCTGAAACATGAGTTGTCTCATGTGCTGCTCTACCAGCATATGGGGCTTTTAGCCGCATACCTCTACTTCCCTCGATGGCTCCTGGAAGGAATTGCAATGTATCATGCGAATCAGATGGGAACATCATGGTATCCAGGAAAAAAGGAAACATACAGTTGCATAAGCCGTGGCAATTTCATAGATCCAAGGGATTACGGAACAGCAAGAGAAAGAGAGGTTCCTCTCAACGTACGCTATCCTATCGCTTTCATTTACTCGGAATTCGGGTACATTGTTGAAAATATCATCACCAATTATGGCGAACATAAATTTGCACAATATATAAAACGATTATATTCCACCTCGCAACATGACAGAGTTTTCAAGGAGGTCTTCGGAATCGACTTCGACAGCTTCCTCCTTGATTTCAAAAAACGGGCGGAGGAATTCACACAGGGGATATAACCATCGCAACCTAAGCGGAGCTCCGGGCAAGAGCGCCTTCTCCAAAGAGTCGACCAGCCCGTTCGCCGTCCCCCTCTCCAAAGCCTGTGAATTTACATATTCGGCAATACCCAAAAGATCGGAACGCGCCAGTTCGAGATACCTGATATTATATTTTTCGCCCATCGGCCAGACGTTCCCGAAGCGCATCAAACACCTCGGCGTGGCTGTATCGCCTGTCGTCGGCGCTTGACTGGTTTTCCGCCTCTCTCAGCTTGAGGACGATTTCGTTTTCAAACTGGAGCCTTTCAAACTGCTCGATACTCATCACAACCATATCGCCGTACCCGTTTTTCGAAAAGAAAAATCGGCTCCTGACACTCGTGGACAATCTTCGAAATCTCCGCGAATTTGTTTCGCAGATCCGAAACAGGACGAATATACGGCATGAAATCACCTCCTGATGAGGATAGCGCAATTTTATCATAATGAGGATATTTCCGTGCGGATTCGCTGCTTCGGAGAATAAACGGGACGACCTCGTCACGGTCGACTTTCAGGTCAACCATGGAATACCGCACTTCGGCTGATTGGTAATTGAATTGACAATCAGCCGAAAATCGGGTACCCTCCACTTTGTACAGGCCCTTTCCGCCGAAGAACGAGCATGAACGAGGTGATGCCGGATGTATATCCCGCGAAAAATGGAAAAAACGGCCTTACAACTGATGGAAGGCTTCCCCTGTCTTGCCGTGACCGGCGCAAGACAGTCCGGAAAGACCACGCTCGCTCGTTTTCTCTTTCCGGAGAAACCGTACGTCTCGCTGGAGGATCCCGACCGGCGCGAATTCGCGGAGAATGATCCCCGCTCGTTTCTGGATCGCTTCCCCGACGGTGCTCTCTTCGACGAAGCGCAGCGCGTCCCGTCGCTCTTTTCCTATCTTCAGGGGCGGGTCGACCTCGACGGGAGGATGGGGCTCTTCGTTCTCACCGGCTCGCAGCACTTTCACCTTTTAGAGAACATCACGCAGAGCCTTGCGGGCAGAACGGCGCTCCTGCAGCTCCCTCCCTTCTCCTTCGACGAACTGCGAGGCGCCGTGTTGCTCCCCGAAAGCGCCGACGAAGCAATCTTGTCGGGCGGCTATCCTCCGCTGCACACCCGCAAAGTGGAGAGAGCCGCATGGTTCGCCAACTATACCGCGACCTACCTTGAGCGCGATGTACGCTCGATACTCAACGTCCGCGACCTCTCCACCTTTCAGCGCTTCCTTCGCCTGTGCTCCGGGCGGGCCGGGCAGCTCGTCAACTTCTCTTCTCTGGCGGGGGAGTGCGGCGTCGTCCACAACACCGCCAAGGCGTGGTTTTCCATCCTGGAGGCAGGCTCCATCGTCTTTCTTGTCCGTCCTTATTTCCGCAACTTCAATAAGCGCCTCCTCCAGACCCCGAAACTCTACTTCCACGACACCGGGCTGCTCTGCCACCTTCTCGGCATCCGGAGCGAAGAGCAGCTCGAAACGCACCCCCTGCGAGGCGCCGTCTTCGAGAACATGGTCGCCGTCGAGCTTTTGAAGGCGCGCCTCAACGAAGGGCGCGAGCCCGAACTCTACTTCTGGCGAGACCGAAGCGGCTTCGAAATCGACTTCCTGATCGAAAACGACGGTTTTCTGGACGCGGTCGAGGTAAAATCCGGAAAAACGGTGACCCGCGAGTTCTTCCGAGCAATCGGACGCTGGAAGGAGATCGCCGGCAAGAACGCCGGAAAGACCTTCCTGATCTACGGCGGAGATGAGGAGTACGAAAGGGAAGGGCATTCGGTCCTCTCGTGGAGAAACGCCGGCGGCATCGCGGGGGCGTGCCGATGACAGTCGCGCATGCTCCGCGACGATCCGCAGGAGCGCAAGCTGCTTGATTTCATCGAAGCCGCAACGGATACGGAGAGCTGGGAATGAAAACGAGATACGCCCCCTGTTTTGGGATACAATAAGGGTGGTGATGTAGGATATATCGAGGGATTAAACGGAGGTGGTTGATCGTGAAGATGGTTTCCGTTCGGGAGATCAAAAAGAATCCGGCAGTTCTTTACAGCGGCCCCGGATATCGTGTGCTGACGTCCAATAATCGCCCGAAGGCGCTCTGTTTCCCCTTGGAGGAGTTGGACGACATCGAGGAGATCGTGGCAAGCTTTCGGCAGGCGCAAGCGATGAGGGCGGTGGAACGAGTGCGCTCCTTCTCTGTCGAGAAGGAACTCGACGGAATGACGATGGAAGATATCGACGAGGAGATACATCGCGCCCGCAACGCTTAGCAAGTGCCAAGAATATACGCTCCATCAAGCAGGGAGACGAGCGCATTGGTGTTCAGCATCACCCGCATGTTACTCCACCGTTCTTTCGCGCCGGAACTCCTTCATCAGAGCGACGACTACGTCCTCGCTCTTCAACCCTGCCCGCTCGGCCTCGCCCGAGAATGCGGCCTGCGCTTCCCTGAGAGCCTCCATCGAAGAATTGAGAATGTAGATCCTCCCGGCTTCCTCGACGAACAAAACCTTGTCGCCCTCTTTAACTCCAAGTTTCCGACGGATATCGACGGGAATGGTGATCTGCCCCTTCGACGTGATCTTCGCAAGCTCCATTGCGCTTTCCCCCCTCGTAAGTAAGGAATTTCTTATCTTCCTTGCTCAACAGTAGGCACCAAAGGCGGAAAAAAGGGCAAGGGATCATAGCCGTAGAGGTAGATCAGGGAATCCGGCCTATCGTGTACTGACAACTCCCTGGCCGAGGATTCGGAAGGCGTTCCGATACAGATCGTACGCAACCGCTACAGAAATATACGGTAGCCCACGTTCAGGGCTTCGGCCGGCTTTCGGGCGTTCGCCTTTCCGACGGGGCGCTTTCCATTCTCCATCTCCGAGATATGGCGCCGAGGAATCCCCGTCATCTCCGCGAGCGCGCGCTCCGGCGAGAAACACGCCCGGTGCGTTGTCGCGAGGGAAGACGGAACTCTCTTCCCACAGAACAAGGTCTTCCTGCGATTCTTCGTTCTCATCTTCGACCAAAATCCACGTCGGCTTCCGAAAGCGGAGACAATCGGCCTTCGGCAGAATAACGCAAACGGACTCTCCATCGGTAAGGAGCGTTTTCGTGTGTTCCAACATACCTTACCTCGATTTCTTCTTTGGATCGCTCCAACCGAAAAACCAAATAGGAGGGCCTGCCTGTCTTCAGATGACGGTGATTAAGGCATTATAGAACTGCCGTCCAGCAACAGCATGCTTTCCCCTTTATTGCTATTCCCACTCACTGCTGCACTAAATAGATCAAAATGCAAAATAGCTCTCTGAGTTCCCAAGGGTTTGCTAAGCTGTTTCAGACAGATTTGAAAACAGGTACCCTGCTCTCTCGAACCTCGAAAATTAAATCGGCTGTCCAACTACGAAAACGCCAAAGACAACTGCTCCACATCCGGCACAATGGGCGGCGTTTCAAACGGTTCGTTGAGCCAATCCAGCAAAACACGATACGTTAAGAGATTCAGCCGAAGCATGGTCGCCATGTTCGCGAAGGACCATCCCGCTTTCGAGAGATGATGGAGCCACTTTTTCATCAGCAAGGAGACAAGGTGAATTGCCCGTTCCGAACGAAACGGGCAAGAGAAAGTCCCTTTGGGGATCAGGGCTGTCCAAATCTGAATGAGAAGAGCGTTTTCGCTCTCTCCGACGAAAGTTTTCACCTTCGGATTCTGCTTCAGCGTCTTGAAGAAGAGTTCGATCTCCCACCTGTCCTTGTAAATCGCGCTTATCGTGCTCGCTCCGAACTGGAGATGATTCGTGAGAAGAACTATCTCCTCGTTGTTCTTCTCCGGGGTCTTCTCGACGGTCCTCCGAAGCTGCCCGGGGTACTTCTGCGCAGTCGTTCCCGTCAGGTGGTGTACGATTTCATCGGAGACGATCTTCCTTCCCTTCGGCGGCATACGGACTTCGTCCACTGCATAGACGGCATTGTCCTTCATTCTCATGCCGAAGAAGACTCCCTGCTCCGCCCAGGAACGAAACCGAGCAAAATCGACATACCCCCTTTCGATCGCCACGATGGAGCCAGGCTTGAGGAAAAGCGCCTTCGAAATACGGCTGTCGTGGGTTTTCGCATCCGTTACGGCGACGAAGGAGGGTATGTAGTCGTCGTGATCGAGAAGCACATGAACTTTGACGCCGCCCTTGGCTCTCTTCGCCCACGGAAAGAGCGACAGGCAGAGACTGATCGTCGTCGAGTCGAAGGACATCAGCTTGTTCTTGAAGCGGAACTTGTTCTTCCTGCACTCAAGAGACGATATGGAGCGGAACTGCTGGAGAAGGTCGTGAAGCAGGGTTTCGTCTCCTCCGTCTCCGTCGAGTTCGAGGAGAAAGCCGTACGGGGCAAGGACAGGCCGAACAAGGACGCTGCCCCTCCGGCGACGAACCGTACGGGCAGTCGTCGAAATAGGAGAGGTCGAGGAGAAAGCGTGGAAATCCGCCATGGACAGGGAGTCGACATTCATTCTCGTGTATCGGATGGAGAAGGCTGTCAAGCGGAAGAATCCTGCGGAAATCCTGCGGAAATCCTGAGGACATACAAGAACCGGAACGTCGTGGAACAGGGGTTCCGCTTCCTCAAGCAACCGATTTACCTCGGCCCCGTTCTGCGACGCAGGCGATCCTGTACCATTTCGGAACCATGTCGCTGCTGGAGAGCGGAGGGAAACGGTTCATGCCGAATCCGCCGGAGGCAACGGGACCCGTATCATGGACGCGCTCGGTTTTCCTGGGAGCTGTACGCGCACGGAGACTGCGGAGACCACTTCATGGAGCGTTTCCGCAGCTGAGGGGAGCATTCCGTTGTAACGTTCCGACGAGGCGGAGCTTTCGGTGACCACGGATTGATTCCGTTGTTCCAACGGGATCATGTGATGGA
>LVBO01000605.1 GCA_001604435.1 Synergistales bacterium Syner_01 | reverse complement strand
GTCTCCGCCCATACGCGCCACCGTGTCCATATCGCGCAATTCCCCTCTGATTCGCTCCGCCGCCTGCAGGAGAAGCTGATCGCCCACAACGTGCCCCATCATGTCGTTCACATTTTTAAAGTTATCCAGATCCAAAAACATCACTGCGAGCTTCTTGCCGGATCGCTTGGATTCGGCCATCGCAAGCGCAAGACGGTCATTGAAGAGCGTCCTGTTCGGTAGACTCGTCAACATGTCGTGCGTTGCCTGATGGTGAATCAGCGCCTCGGCCCATTTCCTTTCAGTAATATCGGAATTTGTTCCGATTATCCTCGTCGGTACAGTCGACGCATCTGCCTCGACTGCCTTTCCTCTGGCTAGTATCCATCTCCAGTTTCCATCCCCTGCAAGCATGCGAAATTCGCAAATAAATGAAACGGTCGTTCCCGACAAAACCGGATCGATCGCCCGTTTAAATTTCCCCGAATCTTCGGCATGAAGCAGGCGTTCCCACTCCTCGAAGCAGTTTGAGATATCCTTTTCGCCATACCCGAGCATGGCCTTCCACTGACTCGAATAGTAGACGTATCCCGTCTTCAGATTCCAGTCCCAGACCCCGTCTCCGGCGCCTTCAAGCGCGAACTTCCATCGTTCTTCGCTTTCCCTGAGCGCTGATTCGGCATCTTTCACCGCAGTGATATCCATATTTCCTCCAACGATACCGACGATTTCTCCGCTGTTATTGAATATAGGAGCCTTATAGGACTTCAACCACATGTTTCGTCCCCGGCCGTCTTTTACCTGCCGTTCAAGATCCATCCTGGGCGTCCCGGAACGAAGTATCTCCCGGTCTTCATCAAAGACCATCGAGGCGAGGCTCGGGGAAAACACCTCGTACGGTCCTTTTCCTAGGACACTCTCCTTCGGAAGGTTCACAAAATCGGCGAAGGCCCGATTCACCTGAAGGAAACGCGAACTTCCGTCTTTGAGCACCAGAGGAACCGGAATTACATCGAAGATCTGTTCTTGCAGATGAAGCTGCTCTTTCACCTGCGCCTCCAGATCCTTGCGTTGTGTGATGTCTGCAAGATACCCGTGCCAAAGAATACTGCCGTCGATATCGCGAACGGGGAAGGCGTTCCCCTCTACCCAAAGAATGCGCCCCTCAGGCAAGCAGAGGCGATACTCGCACTGCCAAGGTACTTCGCAAGCGCCCGCCTCCTCGACGGAACGCAGAACGCGCGGCAGATCATCGGAATGAACACCCCAGAAAAACTTCTCAAGCGGCATCGGGAAGTCCTTTACGGAGTGCCCGAAAAGAAACGGAATCTTTCCTCCGAGGTAGGCGATACTGCCCTCCCCGTTCGCAAAAACGCGCACCTGAAAGAGCATTCCCGGCAGATTTTCCGAGAGGTTCGCAAGACGGTTCTCAAGACCTCGCAATGAGGTTATATCTTTCCAGAACACAAGAAAAAAAGCTTCGCCTTTCACGATGACGTGGATGACGCGAACCTCGACCCGTAAAGTAGCGCCGTTTTTCGTCGTATGAAGCCATTCAAAAGAAACGCTCCCGGAGCTGGAAGCAATCCGGAGCATCGAGTGCGCCTTATCTTCGGAAATACTCCCGTCAGGTTGACGGAAGGGGGAGAAGTCCGCCGGGCTCTTCCCGTGAATATCTTCCTTGGACTCCAGGCCCATCATTTCCACAGCGGCGTTATTGCATTCAATGAAACGTCCGTCGGAGAGGACGAGCATCGCATC
>LVBO01000604.1 GCA_001604435.1 Synergistales bacterium Syner_01 | reverse complement strand
CCTCGAACGCATATGGATAAATACAAAAATCTCTAAATGTCAGTGCGGAATGTCGGGTAGACCCCTCCGTCTGGTCGGCGGGTATGGGCTGAACCAGGATGGCAAGCCCGGCGACGGGGCGGAGCATGTTGTAAAAGGAAACGCTCGGAAACTCCTTCCAGAGTTCGTCTTCGGAGCGTCGTTCATTCTCGTTGGCGGGCTGTTCCGTCTGTTTGTCGTCGGTCACGCTGTCGCCTCCTTCGTCGGGTCAATGATAGCATCCGCCGGGAAAAACGGAAGGTCTGCTGTCGGAAAATACGGTGAACGGCGGGTGCGGGGAATGCGGAAGGAAAAGGCGCTCCCCCCGGGGAGCGCCTTTTTGTGTCAGCGAGCTTCCTGTCCGAGACGTTCTTTAAGTTCGGCGAGTTCTTCGGGGGAGATTCGAGCGCAAGCAAGTATATTCTCGTCCGAGTTGCCCCATTGGAGCATTTCACGTGCTATTTCAAGTCTGGTTTCAAGTCTCGTTTCCTCTCTGGTAACCTCTTCGATCGATGTGATATACGGCATGTGTATCTCCTCCGGGAAGTATCAGCAGGTTTCCCGTCGAAGGCTTTTCTTGAGTTTGCCGAGTTCTTCGGGAGAGATCTCCGCGTACATAAGAATTTTATCGTCCGACTCTCCAGCTTTCAGCATTTTAAATGCAATTGCTCGCATGGTTTCTTCTCTCGTTTCTTCTCTGGTAACCTCTTCGATCGATGTGACGTACGGCATGTGTATCTCCTCCTTTTTTGCCATCGCACGCACTTCTCCGACGAATTCGTTTCTTGCCTTGGAGTCGGAGAAGGCGACGACCCAGTCGACGAAGTAGAAGAGCGCCTCGAGTTCCTTGGCTGTGTAGCCTTTTGTTATTCCAAGGCGCAGGAGAGCGATTTTGAAGAGCTTCTTCGTCTCGTCGTTGCTCCGTTCGACTTTGAGCGCCCGCTTGGCGGCGAGCATCAGGGTGGCGAACGGGTTCGAGTTCTCTTCCAGCTCCTTGTCGTCGTAGTCTATTATTTTCGATACGTTGAAGACGTAGGTCAAGGTGGTTCCGAAGAAGGACGTCTCGTAGCGGTCGGGCCGGTATTTTGGGTTGCCGTCGGTGAGTATGGCGAGCGCCGCGATGTCCTTCACCTTCCATTTGTCCCGGACACGGTAGAAATATTCGAACATGCGCTCCTCGAACTCCAATGTATCTTCTTCGCCGCTGCCGTACCCCTGTACTTCGACGTGGAGCAGAATGTACTTCTCCGTGCCGTCGAGAAGGAAGATTTGTGCGAGGATGTCGACGAAGCGTTTCCCCTCTTTCTTCGGGTCGAAGAGATTAGCGAGTTCCTCTTCGAGGAAGGCGGGCTCCCGGCTCCAGTCGATCAGGGGGTGCAGTTCCGGAAAGTGGAAATCGACCATAGGCCGGAAGAGCGTGTGTATGGAGCGCTTCCATATTTCGTCGTTGAATTCGGGCACGGAATCGCCTCCCTTTCGAAGGTAATTATAGCGCTTCAGGGGAGAAAACGGAAGTTTTGTTGTCGGAAAATACGGTGAACGAGCAGGTGTGCATCGGGCTGTGTTGAGGGATGAGAAAAGCGAGCCTGGAGAGTTTGCTCTCTGGGCTCGCATGAAGTCTTCTGCGTTCAAGCGTATCAGTGTATGGATGAACTGTTCTCTTCGCGGATTTTTTCGAGCTGCTCGGGGCTGATTTCCGCATACGCGAGAATTTTGTCGTCCGGCTCTCCCGCCGCGAGCATTTTGCGGGCCATTGCGATTTGTTTCAGCGCCATGCCTTTTTCTATACCTTTTTCCATTCCCTTTTCCATGCCTTTTTCAATACCTTTTCGCTCCATCAGGCTTACGTACATTGCGCCGGCCTCCTTTCTTTTTTCCAGTTCCTCTTCCCATAAGTAGGCGACCAAACGGACGCTTTTTCCGTTTGTCCGGCGGAAACATGCCGGAGGCTTCGCGCTGTCGATCGCTCGCGTCCTCGCAGCGACACGGAGGGGATAGGCGGCATGCATCTGGCCGCAACCGTCCCAAACGTTGTTGTCTTCAATATGTAGTGGGCGAGGTCGAAGGGGTTGTCGCTCTTGGTAGACCCCTCCGTCTGGTCGGCGGGTATGGGCTGAACCAGGATGGCAAGCCCGGCGACGGGGCGGAGCATGTTGTAAAAGGAAACGCTCAGAAACTCCTTCCAGAGTTCGTCTTCGGAGCGTCGTTCATTTTCGTTGGCGGGCTGTTCCGTCTGTTTGTCGTCGGTCACGCTGTCGCCTCCTTCGTCGGGTCAATGATAGCATCCGCCGGGGAAAAACGGAAGGTGTGTCGTCGGAAAATACGGTGAACGGCGATGACGTCGATGGAGTTCGAGTACGTGCGCATCGGGCGGGGTTGAGGGTTGACAGCTGCAGATGCGAGGCGTAGAATGAAGAAAAAATAACCTGGAGGTTATTTTGTGGCAGATCGAGTATACGGATGAGTTTGAAAAATGGTGGAACGAGCTTTCTCAGGAAGCTCAAAAGGACATTGCTTCCGTGGTGGGGTTGCTGTGGGGGGTGCGTCTCGACTATCCGTATTCTTCGAAGATAAAGGGCGCACGTACGGGAGTCCTTCGAGAATTGCGCATTCAGAGTTCCGGTCGACATTTGAGAGTTATGTATGCTTTCGACCCCAGAAGGACGGCTCTGCTCTTGCTGGGCGGGGATAAAACCGGAGAGAAGAATTGGTACGAAAAATATGTAGCGTTGGCTGATCGCTTATACGAAGAACACCTGGAGATTTTACGGCGGGAAGGAGCGGTGTCCGATGGTGAAGAAGTTTCGTGATTTAGTAGCGGCGCTTCCTCAGGAAGATCAGGATGAGATAAGAGGGAGAACGGAGATTCTGAGCGCATCCATCAAGCTGGAGGAGATTCGGAAAGCGAGAAGGATCTCTCAGAAGTCGCTGGCTTCCGCGATGCGCGTGTCTCAGCCGGCGGTCTCCAAGATGGAGAACGAATCGAACATGACGGTCAGGACGCTCTCTTCATTTGCCGCAGGTCTTGGAGGTCAGGTGCGGATCGAGATCGAATTCCCGGACGGGGTAAGCTATAAAGTGCTTTAAGAATCGGATCTATAAGCAAGCCTCGGCGACTCTAACGGGGGCGCGGACGCTTTGCTGCGTAGGTAGGAGCGGCCGCTCTTCCGGAGGCCGGACTTCCCGAGGATGAAGGAGCTGTTGAAGACGCTGCTGGTCTTCGACGGGAGGAATCAGTATTCACCCCCCGCGATGAAGTCGATGGGCTTCGAGTACGTGTGCATCGGGCGGGGGTGAGGTTCGAGGGATATGCGAGCCTGGAGAGGGAGCTCTCCGGGCTCGCTTGAAGTATTCTACGTATCAGTGTATGGATGAACTGTTCTCTTCGCGGATTTTTTCGAGCTGCTCGGGGCTGATTTCCGCATACGCGAGAATTTTGTCGTCCGGCTCTCCCGCCGCGAGCATTTTGCGGGCCATTTGGATTTGACTGAGTGCAATGCCTCTTGCAATACCTTTTTCCATGCCTTTTTCCATGCCTTTTTCCATGCCTTTTTCCATGCCCTTTTCCATGCCTTTTTCGATACCTTTTTCGATACCTTTTCGTTCCATAAGGCTTACGTACATATCGCCGGCCTCCTTTCTTTTTTCCAGTTCCTCTTCCCAACCGTCCCAAACGTTGTTGTCTTCAATATGCATCACGCCTTCGATGAACCAGAGGAGGGTCATTTTCTCTTCGTGGCTCCAGCCGCGTTTGTTCAGTTCGGCGAGCAGAATCTTCATGTAGTCCAGCTTGCGGACATCGTTGCTCCGCTGCTTCCATGCCTGCATTCCGGCGTAGTGGGCGAGGTCGAAGGGGTTGTCGCTCTTCCGCAACGCGTCCTCGTCGCCCTCGTAGATTCTGAAGACGGGGTAACGGTAGGTGACTTCGGAACCGTACCCCTCCCAACGGTAGACGCCTTCCGTCTGATCGGCCGGTATCGGCTGGACGAGTATGGCGAGCCCCGCGACGGGGCGGTTGAAGCGTCCTTCGAGCAGGC
>LVBO01000103.1 GCA_001604435.1 Synergistales bacterium Syner_01 | reverse complement strand
TACGCAATCTGCACAATGTTGCGGTGGAAACGACCGGGTGCATCGGCATGTGCCAGAACGAACCGCTTCTGGACGTTATCCGCCCGGGCGAGCCAAGGATAACCTATTGCGCGGTCACCCCTCCCGACGTTTCCAGGATCGTCTCGGAGCACATCGTAAACGGCCGCATAGTGCAGGACAAACTGTACGGCAGAGCCGACTAGGCGGGGGGGAAAAGATATGGCATTGTACCGCGCGCACGTACTCATCTGTCACGGAACAGGATGCGCTTCCGGCGGAGCCCCGAAGGTGCTTGACGCGTTCAAAGAGGAGCTTGCGAAGAAAGGGCTCGAAAAAGAAATCCTTGTCATCGCCACCGGTTGCCATGGCATGTGCGAGTTCGGCCCCATCGTCGTGGTCTACCCCGAAGGGACGTTTTATTCTCAGGTCCAGCCTTCGGACGTTGCGGACATCGTCGAAGAGCATCTGTACAAGGGGCGTATCGTCACCCGCCTGCTTTACAAAGAACCTCTGACCGCTCAGAAGGTCTGTCACTACAAGGATATTCCGTTCTACGGCAAACAGCATAGAATCGTATTGAGCAACTGCGGATATATCAACCCGGACAATATCGACGAGTACATCTCCAGGGACGGGTATCAGGCTCTGGGAAAGTGTCTTGTCGAGATGACCCCGGCGGCGGTAATAGACGAGATGAAAAAGTCCGGTCTTCGCGGACGAGGCGGCGGCGGATTCCCCACGGGCATGAAGTGGGGCTTTTGCGCAGCCTCTCCCGGCGATAAGAAGTACGTCATCTGCAACGCCGACGAGGGAGACCCCGGCGCGTTCATGGATCGGTCCATTCTCGAGGGCGACCCCCACGCCGTCATTGAAGGAATGATGATCGGCGGTTACGCCATGGGCGCGGACGAAGGATACATCTATTGTCGCGCTGAATATCCCCTGGCAATTAAACGCCTGCAGACCGCTATAAAGAATGCCACCGAATATGGCCTGCTGGGCGAAGATATCTTAGGAACCGGCTTCAACTTCACTCTTCATATCAAGGAAGGCGCCGGCGCTTTCGTCTGCGGCGAAGAAACCGCGCTTATGGCGTCCATCGAAGGACAGAGAGGCATGCCTCGCGCCCGGCCGCCGTTCCCGGCCGTCAAAGGACTCTGGGGGAAGCCGACCAATATCAATAACGTCGAGACCTGGGCGAACGTCCCGAGGATCATCGTCCAGGGCGCAGAGTGCTTTGCGGCGATGGGAACCGAGAAGTCCAAGGGAACCAAGGTATTCGCACTCACCGGAAAGGTCAAGAATACAGGGCTTGTCGAAGTGCCCATGGGAATCACGATTCGCGAGATCGTCTTCGAAATCGGCGGCGGCATCATCGGCGACAAAAAATTCAAGGCTGTTCAGATCGGCGGTCCTTCGGGGGGATGCCTCATCGACGAGCATCTTGATCTTCCCGTCGACTACGAATCGCTTACGGCAGCCGGCGCGATCATGGGTTCGGGCGGACTTGTCGTGCTCGATGAGGGGAACTGCATGGTGGACACAGCGAAGTTCTTCCTCGAATTCACTCAGCGCGAGTCCTGCGGCAAGTGCGTACCATGCCGCGAAGGAACGAAGAAGATGCTCGACATCCTGACCCGGATCACCGAGGGGAAGGGCGAAGCGGAAGATATCGACAGACTCCTCTACCTCGGCAACCAGATAAAGGACGCATCGCTTTGCGCCCTCGGAGGAACTGCTCCCAATCCCGTGCTCACAACGCTCAAGTATTTCCGCCACGAGTACGAGGCTCATATTTTCGACAAAAAATGCCCTGCGGGAGTCTGCCAGAGTCTGTTGAGCTACTCGATCATTACGGAGAAATGCATAGGCTGTACAAAGTGCGCACGTAACTGCCCCGTAAGCTGCATCTCGGGCAAGGTGAAGGAACCCCATGTCATCGATCAGGAGAAATGCATCAAGTGCGGCGCCTGTATGGATAATTGCCCCGTGGGCGCTGTAGTCAAAGGATAGGAGATGATCAGAGAATGACAAGCATAACAGCGATCATCAACGGAAAGTCGATTACCGCCGAGGCCGGCATGACGATTCTTCAGGCGGCCCGGGCCAACGGTATCCACATTCCGACGCTTTGCGACCACCCGGCGGTCAGCCCATTCGGCGCGTGCCGTATCTGTCTCGTCGAGGCGGAGAGGAACCCGAAACTTCTCACAGCCTGTACTACGCCGATTACAGAGGGTATGGTGGTCAATACGAATACACCCAGAGTCATCGAGGCGCGGAAAGCCGTGCTCGAACTCATCCTTGTCCGCCATCCGCTGGAATGTTTCTCCTGCTCCAGCAACGGCAAGTGCGAGCTTCAGGATGTGGCGTACGAGCTTGGGGTAAAGGACTCGCGTTTCGCTGATCCCGGCGACACCAATACATCCCATAAAATCGAAGACGCGAACCCCTTCTACGTCCGTGACCTGAACAAATGCATTCTCTGCGGCCGTTGCGTGCGCGTGTGTGAAGAGCACGCCATTTATCATGCGATCGATTTTCAGGGACGGGGTATCCACACTTCCATACAGCCTCCGGTTGGTTCTCCAATAGAGGATTCCGACTGCGTATTCTGCGGACAGTGCGTCCAGGTCTGTCCCGTTGGAGCTCTCTTTGAAAAGACCTCGGTGGGACAGGGACGCCCGTGGGATCTTGAAAAGGTCAAGACCATTTGCTCCTACTGCGGCGTTGGATGCGAGCTTGATATCAACGTCAACAAAAAGACAGGCAAAATCGCAAATGTCACCACGAATTACTCCAGCCCGACAGCCTTGAACAAGGGGAGATCGTGTGTGAAGGGGCGCTTCGCGTGGCAGTTCGTCCATAGCGAGGATCGCTTGACTACGCCGCTCATCCGCGAGGGCGACACCTTCCGGAAAGCCTCTTGGGACGAAGCGCTCTCTCGTATAGCTGAAAAGCTCGGGGAAATAAAGACGAAACATGGTTCGGATGCGCTTGGATTCTTCTCCTCGGCCCGATGCACCAACGA